>NZ_JBEGDJ010000004.1:0-162520 GCF_040191335.1 Nocardioides sp. YIM 152588
GTACCACCAGGGATTCGATGCCACCGACACCGACGTCGGCGGCGACCCGCTGACCGCGGCCGGCTTCACCTACCAGCCCGTCACGATGGGCCTGCTGGGACTCCCGGCGGCGACGATCGCGGCCCGGGTCTCGCGGATCAGCGCGGCCTCCTTGTCGGGGCCGACGCACAGCAGGTCCGCGCCGGCGACGAGCGCCAACACCGCCGCCTCCGGGATGCCGCGACCGCTCCCGTCCTCACCCGAGGCGCCGGCCATGTCGAGGGCGTCGCTGACGATCGCACCGTCGAAGCCGAGCTCGCGGAGCCGGCCCAGGATCGGGGCCGACAGGGTGGCCGGCAGCTCCGGGTCGAGCGCGGGCACGACCAGGTGCGAGGTCATCACCGAGGCGGCGCCGGCCGCGACCGCGGCGGCGAACGGCGGCAGCTCGCGGGCGGCCAGGGTCTCCTCGGACGCCTCGAGGACCGGCAGCGTCAGGTGGCTGTCCTGCGCGGTGTCCCCGTGGCCGGGGAAGTGCTTGACGCAGGCGGCGACGCCGGCCGACTGCAGGCCGCGCACCCAGGCCGCCACGTGCCGGGCGGCGAGGTCGGGGGTCGCCCCGAAGCTGCGGGTGCCGATCACCGGGTTGTCGGGGTTGGAGTTGACGTCGGCGACCGGGCCGAGGTCGAGGTCGATCCCGACGGCGGCGAGGTCGACACCGACGGCGCGCCCGGTGGCCTCGGTGAGGTCGACGTCGTCGGCCGCGCCGAGCACCGCTGCGCCGAGCGCCGGGCTGGCGGTGCGCGTGTGCAGCCGGGTGACGTCGCCGCCCTCCTCGTCGACCGCGACCAGGGCGTCGGGACGGGCGGCGCGGACGGCGTCGACGAGCGCGGCGGTCTCGGCGCGGGAGCCGGTCAGGTTCGAGCCGAAGAGACAGATGCCGCCGAGCCCGTCGACGAGCAGGTCGCGCCACTCCTCGGGCAGCGCGGGGCCGGCGAAGGAGGCGAGCAGCACGCGCAGCGCGAGCGTCTGCACGGGGGCACCGGGCGACGCGACGGCCTCGTGGGAGGTCGTGGTCATCCCTTCACCGCCCCGGCGGTCAGCCCGGAGACCATCCGGCGCTGGACGATCATGAAGAAGATGACGACCGGGATCGTGATCAGCGTCGAGCCGGCCATGATCGCGGCCCAGTCCACGCCGCGGCTGCGGGACTCGGAGAACCCGATCAGCCAGACCGGCAGCGTCTCCTTGGCCGGGTCGGTCATCACCACCAGCGCGAGGGTGAACTCGTTCCAGGCCTGGATGAAGCCGAACAGGCCGGTGGCGACGAGGCCGGGCGCCAGGAGCGGCAGGGTGACGGTGAAGAACGCCCGGACCCGGGAGCAGCCGTCGACCATCGCGGCCTCCTCGAGCTCGCGCGGCACGCCGTCCACGAACCCGCGCAGGGTCCACACGGTGAACGGCAGCACGGCGGCGACGTAGACGAGCGTCAGGCCGATGATCGAGTTCAGCAGCCCGAAGCCCTCGAGCATCTTGTACTGGCTGATGAACAGTCCCTCGGCGGGGATCATCTGGATCAGCAGCAGCGTCATGATGAAGGAGCGGCGGCCGCGGAACCGGAACCGGCTGACCGCGACGGCGGCGAGGAACGCGAAGAGCAGCGCGACGCCGACGGTGAGCAGGGTGACCATCAGGCTGGTGGTCAGCGCGTCGCGGAACGCGTCGCCGGCCAGCACCCGGCGGTAGGCGTCGAGGTTGCCGCCCCAGGGGAACCAGACCTGTTCGGTGCCGCGGATCTCGTTGCGGGGCAGGAAGGACCGGGAGACCATCCAGTAGACCGGGAAGACGCTGACCACCAGCACCATCAGGCCGACCGCGTTGGCGGCGTACCGGACGGGGGTCGGGGTACGACGGGCCATCAGTCGTCCTCCTCCTGCTTGAGCATCATGCGGATGTAGGGGGCGGTGATCACGACCGTCAGCGCGAGCATGAACATCGCCGCGGCGGCGGCGAGGCCGAACTCACCGCCCTTGATGCCGAGCGAGTAGATGTAGGTGCCCAGCAGGTTGGTGTCGCGGGTGATGCCGCCGGCCTTCTGCAGCGTGTAGATCTGGGTGAATACCCGCAGGTCCCAGATCAGCTGGAGCAGCAGGACCACGAGCAGCACCGGCCGGATCGAGGGCAGCACCACGTGGCGGAACCGCTGCCACGGTCCGGCGCCGTCGATCTCGGCGGCCTCGAGCACGTCGTCGGAGACCTGGGTCAGCGCGGCGTAGAGGGTGAAGACCACGAACGGCACGCTCATCCAGACCACGACGATGGTGGCCACCATGAAGAACGAGAGCGGGTGCAGCAGCCACGAGTGGCCGGCGTAGTCGCCGCCGAGCTCGACCAGCACCCAGTTGACCAGGCCGTACTCGGTGTCGAAGAGGAACTGCCAGATCGTCATCGCGGCGACGACGGGCGTCGCCCAGGCGAGCAGCAGCCCGATCTGGGCGGCGACGCGGACCCAGCCGCTCATCCGGGCCATCAGGACCGCGATGCCCATGCCCAGGCCCAGCGTCAGGCCGGCGTTGACGAAGCAGAAGGCCACGGTGCGCCCGACGACGGCCCACAGGTACGGGTCGGTGAGCAGCTCGCGGTAGTTGCCCAGGCCGATCCACTCGGGCGGCTGGCCGAACTGCTGGGCCAGGCCGAACTCCTGGACGGAGAGGAAGACCTGCCGCACCAGCGGGTAGCCGAGCGCGAGGACCAGCAGCGCAGTGGCCGGCAGCACCAGCCCGATCGGCAGCGGCGTACGGCGGGCGGCCGCGCGCCCGCGCGACGTTCTTCCTCCTCGGGGGCTACTGGTCACGGGACCATCCTGGTCGGACCGGTCGGTGCGGTCCGAGCTCGGTCCCCGGGTGCGGGTGCGCCGGGACGTCCCGGCGGGGCTGGTGGTGGTCACGTGCGGCTCCCGTGAGGGGACGCGGCCCGGGCGAGGATCGCCCGCCCGGGCCACGGCCCAGCTCGATCAGTTCAGCGGATCAGTTCAGCTCGTCGGTGATCCGCTCGTCGGCCTCGGCCGCGAGGGTCGTGACGTCGCCGCCCTGGGCGATCTCGCTGAACAGGTCCTCCAGGATCCGGGTGCCCTCGACGGTCGCCCAGTTCGCGGCGGCCGGGGTGAGCTTGGCGTTGGACGCTGCCGCGATGGTGGCCTGCGCGAACTCGTCGTCGCCGAGCAGGCTCGCCAGCGACTCCCGGGCCGGGGTGAGGCCCTGAGCGGCCATCAGGCCCTGGTAGTCGTCGCTGAGCATCAGCGCGAGGGCCTCGCGGGCGAGGTCCTGGTTGGGCGACTTGGCGGGCACGGCGATGTCGGAGCCGCCGAGCAGCACCGGGGCGGGCTCGCCGTTCGAGCCGGGGAGCGCGAAGACGCCGATCTGGTCGGCCAGCTTCGGGCAGCCGCTGTCGGGGTCGGCGAGCATGCCGTAGACCCAGCCGGGGCGGGACATCATCGCGACCTTGCCGGCGCAGAACGGGGTGACCGGGTCGGCCTCGTTGGCGTCGGCCGGGGCACCGGAGGCCTCGGTGAAGAGCTTCTGGACGGTCTCGAGGCCGGCGAGGGACTCGTCGGTGGACAGGGTGCCGGCCCAGCCGTCGCCCTCGGGGGCGGCGAAGTCGCCGCCGGCGTCCCACAGGAACGCGGCGCCGTCGCGCCAGTCCTGGCCGGGCAGCCAGTAGCCGGAGAAGTCCTTGCCGCCGTCGGCCTTCTTGAGGGCGATCGCGGTCTCCACGAACTCGTCCATGGTGGTCGGCACCTCGACGCCGGCGTCGGCGAAGAGGTCCTTGCGGTAGAAGACGTAGGTGGAGCCGGCGTAGTACGGCACCGCGTAGGTCTTGCCGTCCACGGTCGCGCCGTCGACGAAGCCGCCGAGCAGGTCGTCGCCGCCGAGCTCGTCGAGGTCACCGGTCAGGTCGCTGAAGGCACCGGCGGTGGTGAACGTCGGGGCCTGGGTGTTGCCGACCTCGACGATGTCGGGGGTCTGGTCCTCCGACGACAGCGCGGTGGTGAGCCGCTCGACGAGGCCGTCCCACTCCTGCTCCTGGATCGTCAGGGTGGAGCCGGGGTTCTGCTCCTCGAACGTCTCCTTGAGCCAGTCCCGCGCTTCCTGCGGGGTGTCCGCGCCGTTGAGCCAGACGACGAGGTCGGCGGTCTCGGGACCGCCGTCGACCTCGGTGTCGTCGGACCCGCAGGCGGCGGTCGCGCCCAGCAGGGCAGTGACGGCCGCCAGGGCCAGTGTCTTCTTCATGCGCACCGTGTGTTCCTCTGCTTCCTTGACGGGACGCGGCGCCGGGAGCGGACCGCGTGTTCGGTGGAGCCCGGGGGCTCGTGAGGTGGGGTCACGAGACCCCGAGCTCGCCGGCGAGGACCAGACCGGTCGCGCCGACGAGGACTCCGTCGTCGCCGAGCTTCGCTGCCCGGACCACGAACTCTTCCGCGGTGACCGGCATGACCCGTGCACGCACGGTGTCGCCGGCCACCCGTGCCAGCGGGTCGACCAGGTCGGCCGGACCGCTGAGCACCAGCTCTCCGAGATTCAGCGCGGCCACCACCGGGGCGACCGCCTCGCCGAGGGTGCGGCCGGCGGCGGCCAGCACCTCGTCGGCCCCGGCGCCCTCCGCCGTGGCGGCGGCGATCCGGCGGCGCAGCCGCGGCACGGCCAGGAAGGTCTCCAGGCAGCCGCGGCGGCCGCAGGCGCAGTCGTCGCCGTCGGGGTCCACGACGACGTGGCCGATCTCGCCGGCCGCACCGTGGTGGCCGTGCAGCACCGCACCGCCGAGCACCAGGCCGGCGCCGACACCCGTGCTCAGCCGCATCAGCATGAGCCCGCCCTCGTCGCCGCCGCCGAAGGTGTACTCCCCCACGACCGCGGTGTTGGCGTCGTTGGCGACGTAGGCGGCGTGGCCGAGCGCGTCGCGCAGGCGGGCGGCGAGGGGGACGTCGTGCCAGCCGAGGTTCGGCGCGTCGACGACGACGCCGTCGCGGCTGACCACACCGGGGGTGGCCACGCCGATGCCGAGCAGCGGGCGGTCGCTCTGCGCGACCAGGTGCGCGGCGAGCTCCTCGACCGCCGCGACCGCGTCGCCCCCGCGGCGGCCGGCGAGCGGCCGGGACTCGCGGGCGACGACCTCGCCGGTCAGGGTGAGCACCGCGCCGACGACCTGGTCGTCGACGGAGAGGTCGATGGCGACGACGTGCTTGGCGTCGGCCACCAGCCCGATCAGCGTCGGCGGCTTGCCGACCCGGCTCTCGGCGGGGGCGCCGAGCTCGGCGACCAGGCCCTCCTCGATCAGGCCCGCGACGAGGTCGGAGACGGTGACGCGGGTGAGGCCGGTGCTGCGGGCCAGGTCGGCGCGGCTCGCGGGCCCGTCGGTGAACAGGTGCTGCAGCAGCATCGACTGGTGGTGACGGCGCGAGTCCGCGCGGTCGAGCTTGGTCCGCTCACGCAGCGGACGCTCGGTGGGACTTCGCCAGGACATGTTTGTTAGTTCAGCACACTTACATATACGGTGGCAAGCAATTCAGAGATCCGGATCACATGAGACCCCCGCCACGTCGAGCGTGGCGGCCCCCGAGGAGGCAGTGATGGCGAGCATCACCTTCGACCGCGCCCAGCGCTGGTACGCCGGCGCCGAGTCCCCCGCCGTACCCGGCATCGACCTGGAGGTGCGCGACGGCGAGTTCCTCGTCCTGGTCGGGCCGTCGGGCTGCGGGAAGACCACCACCCTGCGGATGCTCGCGGGGCTGGAGGAGGTCGACGGCGGCCGGATCATGATCGGCGAGCGGGACGTGACCCGGACGGCGCCGAAGGACCGCGACATCGCGATGGTCTTCCAGAACTACGCGCTCTACCCGCACAAGTCGGTGCGCGACAACCTCGCCTTCCCGCTGCGGATGTCCGGCGTGGACAAGGAGCAGCAGGAGCGCCGGGTCACCGAGGTCGCCGCGATGCTCGGGCTCGACGAGCTGCTCGACCGCAAGCCCAAGGCCCTCTCGGGCGGCCAGCGCCAGCGGGTCGCGATGGGTCGGGCGATCGTCCGGCAGCCGCAGGTCTTCTGCATGGACGAGCCGCTGTCGAACCTGGACGCCAAGATGCGCGTGCAGACCCGCGGCGACATCGCCCGGCTCCAGCGCGAGCTCGGCGTCACCACGGTCTACGTCACCCACGACCAGGTCGAGGCGATGACGATGGGCGACCGGGTGGTGGTGATGAACGGCGGCGAGGTCCAGCAGGTCGACACCCCGCTGCGCCTCTACGACGCCCCGGCGAACCTGTTCGTCGCCGGCTTCATCGGCTCGCCGGCGATGAACCTGCTCCCCGGACGGGTCGACGGCGACCGCCTGCTGCTCGGCGGCGCGGAGGTGGCCCTGGACCCGGCCACCTCGGCCGCGCTCACCCCGGGGGTGACCGTCGGGGTGCGGGCCGAGGGCTGGCAGCCGGTGCCCGCCGGCGACGGCCTCGCGGTCCGGGTGGACCTGGTCGAGGAGCTCGGCGCGGACAGCTTCGCCTACGGCACGGCCGACCTGGGCCCGCTCGGCGAGGCGCCGGTGACGGTGCGGCTGGCCGCGCGCGACCAGGGCCGGGCCGGCGACGTGCTGCACGTGGGGGTCGCCGCCGGCGCCGCCCACGTGTTCGACACCGCCTCGGGGCGGCGCCTCAACGCCTGACGGCGCGGCGCTGCGCGCGCAGGTACATTGCCGGTACGTGCCGCGGCCGTACGGGGGGCTCCCGCGACACAGCCCGAGCAGCCTGCCGTGGGAGTCCGGATGCCGCCTCGCCGTACCTCGATCCTCCTGGCCGGCGCCCTCGCGGGCGCCGTGCTGCCGGCGTTCCCGGGACTGTCCTGGCCGGCGGGCGCGGCCGGAGCGGCCGACGACGACGCGGTGCTGCCGCTGCCCGTCACCGCCTCGGCGGTCACCGACGCCTCGACCACGCTGACCGTGCCGGTGCCGGCCGGGGTCGAGCCGACCGCCCTCATCGGCCGGCTCGTCGCCCCCGACGACTGGACCGGCTCGGTCGCGTTCTCCGCGGCGGGCCGGACACTGGCCACGGTGGAGGTGCCCGCCCCGGGGCGGGTCTCCGTGCCGCTGCGCGGGGTGCGGGTCGGCGAGGAGCGGACGATCGAGATCGACATCGCGCCGTCCACGGAGGAGCAGGACACCCGGGGCTGCTACACGCCGACCGACCTGGTCGCCTTCGAGGACCTGCGGCTGCGGTTCACCGGCACCGAGTCCGCGCCGACCACCGTGGCCGACTTCCTGCCGGAGTTCGTCCGCGGCGTCGACGTCAAGGTCGCCTCGGACGCCGACGCCGACCTGCTGGAGGCCGGTCTGACCGCCGTCGCGGCGATCGGCGCCGGCACCACCACGCCGACGCCGGTCCGCCTGCTCCCCGACGACGCCCGCACCCGCGCCGGCGCCGGCCACCGCGTGGTCGAGCTCGTCGCCGGGGACGGGAGGGCCACTACGAGCATCGACGACGACGGGGGCGTCCCGACGCTGCGGATCGAGGGCGGCACCGACGAGCTCGTCGACGCGGCCCGCGCGCTCGGCAACGACGCGCTGGCCCTGGCGGACGCCGCCCGGACCGAGGGCCTCGCCGCCAGTGCCGCCGAGCCGGGCAGCCCGGGCACGGTGACGCTGGACGACCTCGGCTACCCGACCCTCGGCTTCGAGGGCTGGGGGCAGACCGACCTGTTCATCGACGTCCGCCAGGACGTGTTCGGCACCGCCGTCGACGGCTTCGACCTCCACCTGACCGGCGCGCACACGGCGCTGCCCGAGGACGCGCGCGGCCAGCTGGACGTCTACGTCAACGACAGCCTCGTCACCTCGACGGACCTCACCGACGACCCGGAGCTGGACCTCGACGTCACCGTGCCGGCGGACCTGCTGCGCGCCGACACCACGGTCCGCCTGGCGGTCAGCGCCGCACCGCCGACCGGGGACTGCGACGGCCCGGCCTTCCAGCTCCCGTTCGAGCTCGCGGTCGACGGCGCCGCCTCGACCGTGACCGCCGGGGAGGGCGACCCGGCCGACGGCTTCGACGCCTTCCCGCAGGCTCTCGGCGGCACCCTCGCGGTCGGGCTCCCCGACGACGACGCGCTCGCCGCCGCCGCCGAGGCGGCGCAGGTCCTGCTCGCCCTGCAGCGCTCGGCGGCGCGACCGCTGGGCGTCGACGTGATGTCGACCGAGGACTTCGTCGGCGGGGACGCGCCGGGCCTCCTCGTCGGTGCCGACGAGACCGCCAGCGACGACCTCGGCGCGCCGCTCGTCCTTTCCCGGGACCGGCAGGTCCGCAGCGGCGACCAGATCTTCGAGGTGGGCACGGACACGCCGTACGCCGCGCTCGAGGCGTTCGACGCCGACGGCCGTGAGGTGCTGCTGCTGGGCTCCTGGTCCCCCGACGGTGCGGCCCCCGACCTCAGCGGCGACCTGGCCGACCAGGTCGCCGAGGACGGCTGGAGCAGCCTCGGCGGCGACCTGCTGGTCACCACCGGGGACGGCGCCCCGCTGGCGCTCGACTCGGCCGCGCTGGCGGCGGAGACGGGCGATGCCGACGACGACCGCTCGTTCGCCTGGTGGTTCCTGGGCGGCCTGCTGGCCCTCGTCGCCCTGCTGGTCGTGCGCGCGATCATCGCCCGCCGCCGGGGCGACGAGATCCCCGAGATCGCCCGGATGGACCAGGAGCCCGAGGGCGGGGACGAGGACGACGACGAGCCCGGCCCACCGGCCTGACCTGCGCCTCCGCGAAACTTGGGACCGGTCCCAACTCCGCGCGAATCGCACCCGCCGCACGGCCGCAGGGGGTTTACTTACCCCACTCCGCACCGGTGGCGGGCCCTGCTCCAGGCCCGGCGGTCCGCGCCGCGGGGCGACGCGACCGCACGGCATCTCGGGGGATGATGAGAGCACCCTGCATGCCCACGAGCACCCCACCGGGACACCAGCGACGCAGCCTGCGCCGCTGGTTCGACACGTTCCTGGTCGTCGCGGCCGTCAGCCTGCTCGTGCTCGGCGGCGCGGCCCAGGGCTGGGACCCGCCGCGGTGGACGCCGATCGGCGCCATCGCCCTCGCGATCGTCCCGGTGCTGATCCGGTTCGGGATGTCCATCGAGACCCCGGGCGGCACGCTGCGGGTCAGCAGCGCGCCGGCGGTCCTCTTCGCCTACGAGGTCGACGGCAGCCTCACCTTCGCGCTGATGTGGTCCGTGGTCGTCTTCACCTCCTACGTCTCGTTCTTCGGCCCCCGCCGCGGCCTCGGCCGCGCCGGCGCGGAGGTGATCGGCGGCCTGGCCATGATCGCCGCCGCCCAGCACGTGTCGACGGCCCTCTGGCCGCTGGACCGGGTCGTCGTGGCCGACGCGGTCTTCGCGGCCGTGGTCGTCGCCCTGGAGATGATGCGCGCCGGGACGGTCGACGTCCGCCGGACGCTGCGCGGCGTGCGTCCCCGCGACGCTGCGACTGTCTTCGGGGGCTTCGTCCTGGCGTCCGCGCTGGTGGTGCTCATGCGCGAGGCCTACGACCACTCGCCGTCCCTGGCCACCGGCTCCACCGCGGGCGCCTGCCTGCTCGTCTTCGTGATGGGCCAGATCGTGCTGGTCAGGCTGCAGGCCCAGACCCGCGGGCTGGAGATCCTCAGCGCCGCCGGCGCGGCGATGCCGTGGCCGGGCGCCCGGATCGAGTCGATGCTGCTCGACCTCGCCGACGAGGCCGTCCGGGCCCAGCGCGTCGAGCTGCGCGACACCCCCGGCGACGGCCACCAGATGTCGGTCGCCCTCCCCCACCTCGGCTACCTGGTGGTCACCCGGGGCCGCGGGGGCCACCCGTTCACCAAGGCGGACCGGCGCCTCATGCTCGCCCTCGCGCGGATGGCCGAGTCCTCCCGGACGCAGGCCCTCCAGCAGGAGCAGCTGCGCTACCAGGCCACCACCGACGAGCTCACCGGGCTGCACACCTACGCGCACTTCCGGCGCCGGATCGACCCGGAGGGCGGCGTGCGGAACGCCGGCCGCCAGGTGGTCTTCCTCTTCGTCGACCTCGACGGCTTCAAGCGCCTGAACTCCACGATCGGGCACCTGGAGACCGACCAGGTGCTGGCCGGGATCGGGCGCCGGATCCAGCAGCTGCCGCAGGACATCCGCGCCTGCCGCTTCGGGGGCGACGAGTTCGTCTTCCTCAGCACCGCGGCCGAGGACGACATCGCCATCCAGTCGCTGGTGGCCCAGGTGCGCGCCGCGATCGAGCAGCCGCTCACGATCGGCGAGCAGGTGGTCCAGGTCCACGCGTCGGTGGGCATCGCCACCTCCCGTCGTCCCGAGGAGCCGCTGGACACCGTGCTGCGGCGTGCAGAGACCCGGATGCGCAGGGCCAAGCACGGCCGTTCCGCCCCGCTGATGAAGCCGCGCGCCGAGATGATGCAGCACCTGTTGGGCCCCGACGGGTTCTCCGTCGCGTACCAGCCGATGGTCTCGGTGCAGACCGGCGAGGTGCACGGCGTGGAGGCCCTGATCCGGGTCGCCGACCGGACCTTCGGCCAGCTCTCCCCGCTGCTCGTCGTCGACAACGCGATGCGCGCGGACCTGCTCGACGACCTGACCATGGCGATCCTGGAGACCGCGGTGCCGGTGGTCGAGCAGGCCGGCGCGCTGCTGGCGCGACGACTGACGCTGGCGATCAACATCGAGTTCGGCCAGCTGCGCGAGGACAACCCCCTGGCGGCGGCGCTGCTCGACGCCACGCGGGAGCACGAGGTCGACCTCGTGCTCGAGCTCTCCGAGCGGGCCTTCGACACCTGGACCGACGCCCACGTGCGGCTGGCGGAGCGCCTGCGCGCCGCCGGCATCGGGCTGGCCATCGACGACTTCGGCGCCGGGTACGCGACGTTCTCCCTGCTCAACCAGTGGCCCTGGGAGATGGTCAAGGTCGACCGCAGCCTGGTCGCCGGCAAGAACCCCGCCGAGCGCCGCCTCCTCACCCACGTGACGAGCCTCCTCGACGACCTGGCGCGGCCGATGACGGCCGAGGGCATCGAGACCTTCGAGCAGCTCATGCTGGTCAACCAGCTGGGCGTGCGCTGGGCCCAGGGGTGGTGGATCTCCCCTCCCCTGACCGCTGCCGCGCTGCTGGCGGCCGTGGGCTCCTCGCCCCGGTTCCCCATCTTCGCGGGTGCCGCGCCCCCGCCGCCCGACGCGGAGGACCCGGCGCGCCGTCCCCCGCCGGTCGACGCCAGCACCTAGCCTGGGCGCCGTGAGCACGACCTCCCCGCAGCGACCTCGCACCCTCTGGGAGCAGGGGCGGGCCCGGGGCCGCGAGGTCGTCTCCCTGAGCGTGGCGCTCGTCGCGACCGCGGTCCTCGTCGACCTCGCCCTCTCCGAGGTGCTGGGGATCTTCTACGACCTGGTCTTCGTCACCGTCTGCGTCGGCGCGGCGCTCGCGGTCCGGCACCGTGACTTCTTCGCCGTGGGCACCCTGCCGCCGCTGATGATGGTCGGGGCGGTCCTGCTGGTCGCGCTCGCCGACCCGGCCGCGGTCGCGGACCCGCGGGACGGGCTCGTGCAGGCCACGCTCTCGGGCCTCACGCACCACAGCGTCGCCCTCGTGATCGGCTACGGGCTGTGCCTGGCCCTGCTGGGCATGCGCCGCTCCTCGGCCGTGCCGGCGCCCCGGGGCTGAGCCGGGCCCGGCCTCACTCGAAGCGGTCGGGGTCCCCGGCGCCGCGGCGTACCAGCTCCGGCGCGCCGGAGGACCAGTCGACCACCGTGGTCGGCTCGGCCGGGGTCTCCCCCGCCTCGACGACGATGTCGACCTGGTGGTCGAGCTCCTCCTTGATCTCCCAGCCCATCGTGCGCGGCTCGGTCTCCCCGGGCAGGATCAGCGAGCTGGACAGCAGCGGCTCCCCGAGGGCATCGAGCAGGTCCCGGACCAGCGTGTGGTCGGGGATGCGGACGCCGACGGTCTTCTTCTTGGGGTGCATGAGCCGGCGCGGCACCTCCGGCATCGCCGGAAGGATGAACGTGTACGGCCCGGGCGTGGCCGCGCGGATCGCGCGGAAGGCCGAGTTGTCCACGTGCACGAGCTGGCCGAGCTGGGAGAAGTCGCGGCAGATCAGGGTGAAGTGGTGCCGCTCGTCCAGGCCGCGGATCGCGAGGATCCGGTCCCGGCCGGCCCGGTTCCCGATCCGGCAGCCCAGGGCGTAGCCGGAGTCGGTCGGGTAGGCGATCAGCGCGTCGTCGTTGAGGGCGTCGACGATCTGCTGCAGCAGACGGGGCTGCGGGTTGTCCGGGTGGACGTCGAGGTAGCGGGCCATGGCCGGCGGATCAGAGGCGCACGGCGGTCTTGGTGGACCGTCCGGCGGCCTTGAGGTCCCGGTGCAGCTCCTTGGGCAGCGAGAACGCGAGCGTCTCCTCGGCCGTCTGGACCGCGCGCGCGTCGGGGTAGCCCCGCTCCGCGAGGTACGCGAGCACCTCGGTGACGAGGTGGTCGGGCACCGAGGCGCCCGAGGTGACGCTGACCGTGCGGGCGTCCTCGAGCCACGCCTCGTCCAGCTCGGTGACGTCGTCGATCCGGTACGACGCCTTGGCGCCGGCCTCGAGGGCCACCTCGACGAGGCGGACGGAGTTGGACGAGTTGGCCGAGCCGACCACGATGACCAGGTCGGCGGCCGCACCGATCTCCTTCACCGCGACCTGGCGGTTCTGGGTGGCGTAGCAGATGTCGTCGCTCGGCGGGTCCTCGAGCTGCGGGAACTTCTCGCGGAGCCGGCGCACCGTCTCCATGGTCTCGTCGACGCTCAGGGTGGTCTGGGAGAGCCACGCCAGCTTGGCATCCGCGGGGAACTCCAGGCGCGCGACATCGTCGGGGTGCTCGACCAGCACCGTCCGGTCGGGGGCCTCGCCGGCGGTGCCCTCGACCTCCTCGTGACCGGCGTGGCCGATCAGCAGGATCGTGTATCCCTCCGCGGCGAAGCGGACCGCCTCGCGGTGGACCTTGGTGACCAGCGGACAGGTCGCGTCGATCGTCTTGAGCTCGCGCTCGCCGGCCTCGCGGACCACCGCCGGCGAGACTCCGTGCGCCGAGAAGACCACGGTCGCGCCCGTCGGCACCTCGTCCAGCTCCTCGACGAAGATCGCCCCGCGGGCCTCGAGGTTCGCCACCACGTGCTTGTTGTGCACGATCTGCTTGCGCACGTAGACCGGCGCGCCGTACAGGTCGAGCGCCTGCTCCACGGTGACCACCGCGCGGTCGACGCCGGCGCAGTAGCCCCGCGGCGCGGCGAGCAGCACCTCGCGGTCGGCGTCGTCGGAGGGCAGGAGACGGGGCATCCCGACATCGGTGGTCATGGGGCGAGTCTACGAGGCGCGGGGGCGGCGCCAGAAAAGCCCGGAAAAGCAACGGACCGGCGCACCCAGGGGGTGCGCCGGTCCGCGTGCTTCAGACCCGTCAGGCCTTCTCGGCGTCCTCGGCCGGGGTCTCGCCGGTCTCCTCGACCGCGCCACCCTCGTCCTCGAGCACCTCGGTGCCCTCGGCCTCGACCTCGACGTCGGCCTCGACGGCCTCCACCGGCGCCTCGTCCGCGGCGGGCTCCTCCACCACGGGCTCGGCCGGGGCGGCCGGAGCGGCCTTCGGCGCGGCCGGGGTGTAGGCCTCGGTGACCAGCTCGATGACCGCCATGGGGGCGTTGTCGCCCGCACGGTTGCCGATCTTGGTGATCCGGGTGTAGCCACCGGGACGCTCGGCGAAGACCGGCGCCAGGTCGGCGAACAGGGTGTGCACGACGCCCTTGTCACGGATGACCTTGAGGACCTCGCGGCGCTGGTGCAGCGGGTTCTCGCCGGCGTTGGCCTTCTTCGCCTTGGTGATCAGCTTCTCGGCGTACGGACGCAGGGTGCGCGCCCGGGACTCCGTGGTGGTGATCCGGCCGTGCTCGAACAGCTGGGTGGCCAGGTTCGAGAGGATCAGCCGCTGGTGGGCCGGGCTACCGCCGAGGCGGGGACCCTTCTTGGGCTTGGGCATTGCTCTTCCTTTTCCTCCCCGGCCGTGTCAGGTACCGGGGTCCGGCCGTATCAGGTACCGGGTAGTGGGGTGATCCGGGCCGCGGGGGCCCGGGAGTCAGCTCAGAACTGCTCGTCCTCGACGAAGGACTCGCCCTCGTCGTCGTCCTCGCCGTAGGAGGCCAGCGCGGCGTGCGGGTCGAAGCCCGGAGCGCTGTCCTTGAGCGAGAGACCCATCTCGACCAGCTTGGCCTTGACCTCGTCGATCGACTTCGCACCGAAGTTGCGGATGTCGAGCAGGTCCTGCTCCGAGCGGCTGATGAGCTCACCCACGGTGTGGATGCCCTCGCGCTTGAGGCAGTTGTAGGACCGGACGGTCAGCTGCAGGTCCTCGACCGGCAGGGCCAGGTCCGCGGCGAGCTGCTCGTCGACCGGCGACGGGCCGATGTCGATGCCCTCGGCCTCGACGTTGAGCTCACGGGCCAGGCCGAAGAGCTCGACGAGGGTCTTGCCGGCGGACGCGATCGCGTCGCGCGGCAGGATCGAGGGCTTGGTCTCGATGTCGATGATCAGCTTGTCGAAGTCCGTGCGCTGCTCGACACGGGTGGCCTCGACCTTGTAGGTCACCTTGAGGACCGGGCTGTAGATCGAGTCGACCGGCATGCGGCCGATCTCGTTGTCGGCGCCCTTGTTCTGGACGGCCGACACGTAGCCGCGGCCACGCTCCACGACGAGCTCCATCTCGAGCTTGCCGTTGTCGGAGAGGGTGGCGATCTTCAGGTCGGGGTTGTGCACCTCGACGCCGGCCGGCGGAGCGATGTCGGCGGCGGTGACGTCGCCGGCACCCGACTTCCGCAGGTACATCGTGACGGGCTCGTCGTGCTCCGAGGAGACCACGAGGCCCTTGAGGTTCAGGATGATCTCGGTGACGTCTTCCTTGACACCGTCGATCGTCGAGAACTCGTGGAGGACGCTGTCGATCTTGATGCTCGTGACCGAGGCACCGGGGATCGACGACAGGAGGGTACGACGCAGGGAGTTGCCCAGCGTGTAGCCGAAGCCCGGCTCCAGCGGCTCGATGACGAACCGCGAGCGGAACTGGTCGACGGACTCCTCCGACAGGGTGGGGCGCTGTGCGATGAGCACTGGTTTCGTTTCCTTTCCGGGCCACCCGCTATATGACGACCCAGACCGACGAGGACGTGGTCCTCAGATTTTGATATCGGACGAAAACTCCTCCGAGCCCCGTCCGTCCACCCGGGGTGGAAGGACGGGGACTCGGTGGTGGTCACTTCTTGGAGTAGTACTCCACGATGAGCTGCTCCTGGACCGGGATGTCGATCTGCTCGCGCACCGGCAGCTGGTGCACCAGGATCCGCATCCGGGTCGGGAGCGCCTCGAGCCACGCCGGGACGACGCGCTCGCCGTGGGTCTCACGAGCCACGATGAACGGGGTCATCTCGAGCGACTTCTCGCGCACGTCGATGATGTCGTACTGGCTGACCTGGTACGACGGGATGTCGACCTTCTTGCCGTTCACCAGGAAGTGGCCGTGGACCACGAGCTGGCGGGCGTGGCGGCGCGTGCGGGCGAAGCCGGCACGGTAGACCACGTTGTCGAGGCGGGCCTCGAGCAGCTGGAGCAGGTTGTCACCGGTCTTACCCTGGCGGCGCGAGGCCTCCTCGTAGTAACGGTGGAACTGCTTCTCCATGACGCCGTAGGTGAAGCGAGCCTTCTGCTTCTCCTGCAGCTGGGTGCGGTACTCGCTCTCCTTGATCCGCGCGCGGCCGTGCTGGCCCGGCGGGTAGGGGCGCTTCTCGAACGCGGCGTCGCCGCCGATCAGGTCGACACCGAGACGGCGCGACTTCTTGGTCATGGGACCGGTGTAGCGGGCCATTTCCTTCGCTCTCCTTCAGTCTCGGTGGGTCAGACGCGCCGGCGCTTGGGCGGGCGGCAGCCGTTGTGCGGGGCGGGGGTCACGTCCTGGATGGTGCCGACCTCGAGGCCGATCGCACCCAGGGAGCGGATCGCCGTCTCGCGGCCCGAGCCCGGGCCCTTCACGAAGACGTCGATCTTCTTCATGCCGTGCTCCATCGCCCGGCGGCCGGCGGCCTCGGCGGCCATCTGCGCGGCGTACGGGGTGGACTTGCGCGAGCCCTTGAAGCCGACGGTGCCGGCAGAGGCCCACGAGATCACCGCACCGGTCGGGTCGGTGATCGTGACGATGGTGTTGTTGAACGTGCTCTTGATGTGGGCTTCGCCCTGAGCGACGTTCTTCTTCTCCTTGCGGCGCACCTTCTTCGCTGCCGCACGAGCCTTGGGAGGCATTCGTTTCTCCTGTAGAAAGCTGGTCAGTTCCGGTGGCCGGGCTCGCGCCCGTCACCACCGAGGATCAGTGGGCCTTACTTGGCCTTCTTCTTGCCGGCAACCGTGCGCTTCGGGCCCTTGCGGGTACGAGCGTTGGTCTTGGTGCGCTGACCGCGGACCGGGAGGCCCATGCGGTGACGGCGACCCTGGTAGCTGCCGATCTCGATCTTGCGACGGATGTCGGCCTGGACCTCGCGACGGAGGTCACCCTCGATCTTGAAGTTCGCCTCGATCTCGTCACGGAGCTTGACCAGCTCCTCGTCACCCAGCTGGTGCACGCGGAGGTCCGGGTTCACACCGGTGGCCTCCAGCAGCTGCTGGGCGCGGGTACGGCCGATGCCGTAGATGTAGGTGAGAGCGACCTCGATGCGCTTGTCGCGCGGAAGGTCGACACCAACGAGTCGTGCCATGAGTGGCGGTTCTCCTTGTGCTGCACGGTGGTGTGGTCGTGGCGCATCCCGTGGTTCCCTCATCCGAGGTGCCGGGCCCCGGCCATCCGTTCCGGGGGTGGTTCACCGTCGGTGCCCCTCGCGGGTCAACGACGGCTGAGCGCGCACGTCATGGTTGTGTTCAGTTGTGCGCCGGCGTTCTCCGTGGAGTCCGCCGGCGGTTCGCTCCGGGGCTCAGCCCTGGCGCTGCTTGTGGCGCGGGTTCTCGCAGATCACCATGACGCGGCCGTGGCGACGGATCACCTTGCACTTGTCACAGATCTTCTTCACGCTCGGGTTGACCTTCATGTCAGCCCTTTCTCTTGCGGCTGGTGGCTACTTGTAGCGGTAGACGATGCGACCGCGCGAGAGGTCGTAGGGCGAAAGCTCCACCACGACCCGGTCCTCGGGGAGGATCCGGATGTAGTGCTGGCGCATCTTCCCGCTGATGTGAGCCAGGACCTTGTGGCCGTTGCTCAGCTCAACACGGAACATTGCGTTCGGAAGGGCCTCCACGACGGAGCCCTCCATCTCAATGACGCCTTCTTTTTTCGCCATGTCCTCACACATCTGATCGACATCGTCTTCCGGCCGGCCCGGGAACCTCCGCCCCACCCGAGGGTGGTGCGGTGGACCTCGTCGAGCCGTGTCACGCGCCCCCGCCGGAGGTGTTCCGACCGGCAGCCGCGAGCATCGCGACACAGACCCACGTTGGGCCGACACGCCAGTCTAGGGCGGCGGTCCAGCGAATCCCTAATCATCGAGCACCCCGCGGGCGCCGTTGTGGTACTGCGCTCGGCGAGTCGGCCCCGGCCCCGGCGGTTGAGCCGGTCGGGACCCTGCCGACGCGCGCCTCAGGCCCCGGCCATCAGCTCGAGCGTGCGCTCGCGCCCCGGCGAGCGGCCCGGGTCGGTGCCGGCGACGGTGCCCGCCACCGGCTGCACCATCACCTCGTCCACCCCGAACTCCGCCGCGAGCTCCCCGATCCGGGCGCGGGCCGACGCCGGGTCCCCCACCACCCAGCGCTCCCGCATCGCCAGCGCGAGGTCGCGGTGGGCGTCCGGCAGGGCGGCGAACCGCTCCTCGGCCTCCTCGATCGTCGGCTGCGCGGTCAGCTCCTGGCCGGTGCGCAGCGCCAGCATCTGCAGCAGGTTCGGCAGCACTGACCGCTCCGCCTCCGCGGTCGTCTCGGCGACCACCGCGTTGGCGGTCAGGAACGTGCGCGGCTCGTCCAGCTCCGGCGACGGCTTGAAGGAGGAGCGGTAGAGCTCCAGCGCCTCCGCGGTGCCCTGGCCGGAGAAGTGGTGGGCGAAGACGTACGGCATCCCCTTCTCCGCGGCCAGCCGCGCGGAGAAGTCCGAGGAGCCGAGCAGCCAGATCGCGGGCACCGAGGTCGCCTGCGGGGTCGCCCGCAGCACGTGCGTGCGCTCGCGCAACGCCAGGCCGACGCCGGCCGGCTCCATCATCGCGAGCACGTTGTCGACGTACTCGGGGAAGCGCGCGACCGCCTGGTCGTCCACGCCGCCCGCGCCGTGGCGCAGCGCCCAGCTGGTCACCGGGTCGGTGCCGGGGGCGCGGCCGAGGCCCAGGTCGATCCGGCCCGGGAAGGCCGCCTCCAGCAGCGCGAACTGCTCGGCGACCACCAGCGGCGCGTGGTTGGGCAGCATCACCCCGCCCGAGCCGACCCGGATCCGCTCCGTCGCGGAGGCCAGCATGGCGATCAGCACCGGCGGGTTGGTGGCCGCGACGGCCGGCATGTTGTGGTGCTCCGCCACCCAGTAGCGGCGGTAGCCGAGGCGGTCGGCGGTGCGGGCCAGCGCGACCGAGGCCCGCAGTGCGTCGGCGGTGGTCTGGTCGGTGCGCACGGGCACCAGGTCGAGGACGGAGAGCTCAGCAGACATCAATCGTCCTCAAGGAGCGCCGGCACCGAATCATTCCCTCCCCTGCCGTGTCCTCGGTCCCCCGTGACCCCACCGCCGCGAGTTGGGGGAAAACGACCGTCGAGTTGCGGATTCAATCCGCAACTCGACGGTCGCCATGTCGCAACTCGGCGGTCGTTTTCCCCCAACTCGCGCTCTGGGTGTCAACGCCAGTCGGGGCCGGGGGTGTCGTCCACGTCGGTCGGATCGCCCTGACCGGGGACGTCGCCGGCAGCGGCGACCTCGGGCTGGCGGCCGGACTTCACCAGGCTCGCCACCGCGGTGACGACGAGGGTGACGAGGATGACCGCCAGGCTGAGCAGCGAGGAGATCTCCGGCACCGAGACGTGCTCGCCGCCGTTGATGAACGGCAGGTCGTTCTCGTGCAGCGCGTGCAGCACCAGCTTCACGCCGATGAAGGCGAGGATGAAGGCCAGGCCGAGCGACAGGTAGACCAGCTTCTTGAGCAGCCCGCCGAGCAGGAAGTAGAGCTGGCGCAGGCCCATCAGCGCGAAGACGTTCGCGGTGAAGACCAGGTACGGCTCCTGGGTGATACCGAAGATCGCCGGGATGGAGTCGAGCGCGAAGAGGATGTCGGTGACGCCCAGCGCGATGATCACGATCAGCATCGGGGAGACCACCCGGACGCCGTTCTCCCGCCACCACAGGCTCAGGCCCCGGTACTCGGTGCCCACGTTGAGGTGGCGCTGCGCGAACTTCACGATCGCATTGTCCTCGGGGTGCTCGTCGTCGTGGGAGCCGTAGGACTTGACCAGCTTCAGCGCGGTGTAGACCAGGAACGCGCCGAAGATGTAGAAGACCCAGCTGAACGCCTCGATCAGCGTGTAGCCGAGCGCGATGAAGATGCCGCGGAAGACCAGCGCCAGGATGATGCCGACCAGCAGCGCCTCCTGCTGGTACTTGCGGGGCACCTTGAGCGCCGCCATCAGGATGATGAAGACGAACAGGTTGTCGATGGACAGGCTGTACTCCGTCAGCCAGCCGGCGAAGAACTCGATCCCGTAGTCGTGGCCGTGGAACGAGAGCGTCCAGATGCCGAAGAGCACCGCGGCACCGACGTAGAAGGAGAGCGCGACGGCGCACTCCTTCATCGACGGCTCGTGCGGGTCCCGGGCGATGACGAAGATGTCGAAGGCGAGCACGCCGATGGTGACGGCGAGCGTGATGCCCCATTCGAGGGCGGAGACGTCCATGTGGATCCTTCGTGGGTACGTCGTGAGCGGTCGGTCGATCGCCCGAGGTCTCTTCCGCCGTCAGGTTCACCGTGACGACCGACGGGCCCGGACCGCGCAGCCTGGCTGCCGGTCGTGATGACGACCCCGACGCGAAGGAGTACTCCCCCCTGGTCCGGCCCATCCTTCCACGCGGCCCCCAGCGACGACGAGTCAGGGAGCGGTACGACGCCGCGCCGGCGTCGTACCCGCGGCGGGTCAGGGCAGGCCGGTGACGCGGGCCATCGTGGCGAGCTTGGCGCCGGTCTCCCGCACCTCGGCGTCGGGGTCGGAGCCGGCGACGATGCCCGCGCCGGCGAAGAGCCGGAGCCGCTCGCCGTCGATCACCGCGGCGCGGATGGTGACCGCGAACTCGCCGTCGCCCGAGCCGTCGACCCAGCCGACGCAGCCGGCGAAGTAGTTGCGGAGATCGCCCTCGAGGGCGGCGATCGTCGCCTGGGCGGCCTCGCGGGGGACGCCGCCGACGGCGGGCGTCGGGTGCAGCAGCTGGGCCAGCCGCAGGGCGCTGGGGCCCTCGGCGCCGGCGGCCAGCCGGGCGCGGATCGGCGAGGCGAGGTGCCACACGGTGTCGGTGCGCATCAGCTGCGGTGACGACGGCGCCTCGATGTCGACGCAGACGTCCTTGAGCGCGTGCACGATCGCGTCGACGACGAACGCGTGCTCGGCGAGGTCCTTGCCGGAGGAGAGCAGCCGGCGACCGCGCTCGGCGTCCTCGGCCAGCTCCTCGGAGCGCGGCACGGAGCCGGCCAGCGGGGTGCACTGGATGAGGTCGCCGGAGCGGCGCACGAGCAGTTCGGGGCTGGCGCCGAGGAGCAGCGGTCCGGGGGTGTCGCCCTGGGTGAGCGGCACCGAGAAGACGTACCGGCCCGGCCGGGTGGTCAGCAGCCGGTCGATCACGTCGGCCGGGTCCAGGGGCGGCTCGCTGACGACGTCCAGGCAGCGCCCGAGGACCACCTTGTGCAGGCTGCCGTCCTCGATCTGGCGCAGCGCGGCGCGCACCATGTCGGCGTACTCGGCGGCGGTGGGGAACTCCCGCACCCGCCACTCGCGGTCCGCCGGCTCTGTCCCGGGGCTGCGCAGCGCCCGCTCCTCCCCCACGACCTGGTGCAGGATGCCGGGCGCGCCGGCCTCGAAGGAGAGCGCGCCGACGGCCCGCTCGCCGGGCTCCAGCGCGGCGACCACGCGGTCGGCCCAGTCCGGGTCGGCGCCGTCGGGGCTGACCCACGTCCGCAGGACCCGGTCGGCGACGTAGGCGTCCTCGCCGGAGGCGAAGAGGAGGGGGCGTGCGGTCAGTCCTGCCGGGGTGAGCACCTCATGATCCGTCACCCCGTCAATCCTCGCCGCCGTAGGGGGCGCCCAGCGCGGTCAGCCGCTCGCGGCCGCCGTCCAGCGCCGTCAGGACCCAGACGCCGTCCGGGGTGAGCGCGAAGGTGTGCTCGTAGTGGGCGGCCCACGACCCGTCGAGGGTGACCACGGTCCACTCGTCCTCGGCGACGCCGGTCTCCTGGTCGCCGAGCACCACCATGGGCTCGACGGCCAGCGCGATGCCGGGCCTGAGCCGCGGACCGCGCCCGGGACGGCCGTAGTTGGGCACGTCGGGCGACATGTGCATCGAGGTGCCGATGCCGTGGCCGGTGTAGTCCTCGACGATCCCGTAGTCGCCCGCGGCCCGGACCGAGGTCTCCACGGCGTGCCCGATGTCGGTGACCCGGCCGCCGTTGCGGACCGCGGCGAGGCCCGCCCAGAGCGACTCCTCGGTGACCCGCAGCAGCTCGGTGACCTCGGCTCGCACCTCGCCCACCGGCACGGTGATCGCGGCGTCGCCGTGCCAGCCGTCGACGATGGCGCCGCAGTCGATCGAGATGACGTCGCCCTCCTCGAGGCGCCGCGCGCCGGGGATGCCGTGCACGACCTCCTCGTTGACCGAGGCGCAGATGCTGGCCGGGAACGGTGGCTCGCTGTAGCCGAGGAACGACGGCACCGCGCCGTGGGAGCGGATGTGCTCCTCGGCGAGGCGGTCCAGCTCGGCGGTGGTGACGCCGGGCGCGACCGCGCCGCGCAGCAGCTCCAGCGTGCGGCCGACGACGAGCCCCGCGGCCCGCATCTTGCGGACCTGCTCCGGGCTCTTCATCTCGACCCGGCGATCTCCGAACATCATCGACGGGCCTCCGACCTGCTCCGCGTGATCAGTTCTCGTCGATGTCGTCGAGCTCGGCGGCGATCCGCTGGGTGACCTCGCCGACCTCGCCCATGCCGTCGACGGCGCGGACCAGGCCGCGGGCGTCGTAGACGGCGATCAGCGGCTCGGTCTCGGCCAGGTAGACCTCCTGGCGGCGCCGGATGACGTCCTCGGTGTCGTCGGCGCGACCCTCGATCTGGGCGCGCTGCAGCAGTCGCGCGACCAGCTCGTCGGAGTCGGCCGTCAGCACCACGACCGCGTCGAGCTTGTGGTCGGACTCGGCGAGCATGCCGTCGAGCTCCTCGACCTGCGCGAGCGTCCGGGGGTAGCCGTCGAGCAGGAACCCGCCGGCCGCGTCCGGCTCCGCGATGCGGTTGCGCACCATGTTGTTGGTGACCGAGTCGGGGACGTACTCGCCGGCGTCCATGTAGCGCTTGGCCTCGACGCCGAGCGGCGTGCCCTGCCCGACGTTGGCGCGGAAGATGTCGCCGGTCGAGATGGCGGGGATGCCGAAGCGCTCGGCGATGAACGTGGCCTGGGTGCCCTTGCCGGCCCCCGGGGGGCCCATGATCAGAAGTCGCATTACCGCAGGAATCCTTCGTAGTTGCGCTGCTGGAGCTGGCTCTCGATCTGCTTCACCGTGTCGAGCGCGACGCCCACCATGATCAGGATGGAGGTGCCACCGAACGGGAAGTTCGAGTTCGCGTCGATCAGGACGAACGCGATGATCGGGATCAGCGAGATGAGCCCGAGGTAGAGAGCACCCGGCAGCGTGATCCGGGACAGCACGTAGGACAGGTAGTCCTGAGTCGGCTTGCCCGCCCGGATCCCGGGGATGAAGCCGCCGTACTTCTTCATGTTGTCGGACACCTCTTGCGGGTTGAAGGTGATCGACACGTAGAAGTAGGTGAAGAAGATGATCATCCCGAAGTACACGGCCATGTGCACCGGGCTGGCCTGGTCGACCAGGTAGGTGTTCACCCAGTCGAGGACGGCCGAGTCGCTGCTCTGGTTGAACTGCACCAGCATCGCGGGCAGGTAGAGCAGCGAGGAGGCGAAGATGACCGGGATGATGCCGGCCTGGTTCACCTTGAGCGGGATGTAGGTCGAGGAGCCGCCGAACATCTTGCGGCCGACCATGCGGCGCGCGTACTGGACGGGGATCCGGCGCTGCGACTGCTCGATGAAGATGACCGCGGCCATCACCATGAGGCCGATCACGACCACGATGCCGAAGGTCCACCAGCCCTGGCTCTTCTGGACCGCCCACAGGCCGGCCGGGAAGGTGGCGACGACCTGGGTGAAGATCAGGATGGACATGCCGTTGCCGATGCCGCGCTCGGTGATGAGCTCACCGAGCCACATGATGACGGCGGTGCCCGCGGTCATGGTGACGACCATGACCAGGAACGTCGTGGTGTTGTCGCTGTGCAGCAGCGGGTCGGGGCAGCCCTGGAGCAGGTTGCCCGACCGGGCCAGCGCCACGATGCCGGTCGCCTGGAGGACCGCGAGGCCCAGCGTCAGGTACCGGGTGTACTGGGTGATCTTGGTCTGGCCGGCCTGGCCCTCCTTCTTGAGGGCCTCCAGACGCGGGATCACGACGACGAGCAGCTGCAGGATGATGCTCGCGGTGATGTACGGCATGATGCCGAGCGCGAAGACCGTCAGCTGGAGCAGCGCTCCGCCGGAGAACAGGTTGACCAGGCTGTACAGGCTGGCGTTGTCGCCCTCCTGGACGAGGTTGATGCACCTCTCGACGTTGGCCACGTCGACCCCGGGCGCGGGGATCTGGGATCCGGCCCTGAAGATCACGATGATGAACAGGACGAACAACAGCTTGCGCCGCAGATCCGGGGTACGGAAGGCGTTCACGAACGCGCTGAGCACTCGGGTCCTCTTTCTATTCCTGGCCGCCGCGGATGGTGCTGCGGGTCTGGGACTGCTGACCACTGAACTCGCGTGCGAGCGGCCGCCGGAAGCCTAACAGGAGGGTGGGGGCACCCCGATCCCCGCATGGGGGCCCGGGGCGGGTGTTGCTGGTGGGACTGGTGAGCCGGTACGTCGGCAGCACCGTGCCCCAGATGCGCGAAAGGCGCGGCGGGGCGGCATGTCGCCGCCTCGCCGCGCCTTCGCAGCCGAGGTCACAGGACCGTGATGGTCCCGCCAGCACCCTCGATCTTGTCCTTCGCGGAGGTCGAGAACGCGTTCGCGCTCACGGCCACCTTGACGGTCAGGTCACCCTGGCCGAGCACCTTGACCGGCTCGCCCTTGCGGACGGCACCGCGGGCCACGAGGGTCTCCGGGGTGACGTCGCCACCCTCGGGGAACAGCTCGCTGATCCGGTCCAGGTTGACGACCTGGTAGGTCACCTTGAACGGGTTCTTGAAGCCCTTGAGCTTCGGGAGCCGCATGTGGATCGGCATCTGGCCACCCTCGAACGCAACCGGAACCTGGTTGCGCGCCTTGGTGCCCTTGGTACCGCGACCCGCGGTCTTACCCTTCGAACCCTCACCGCGACCCACACGGGTCTTGGCCTTCTTCGCACCCTCCGCCGGGCGGAGGTGGTGGAGCTTGAGAGTCATTGTCACTCGCCTCCGACAACCTCGACCGTCACGAGGTGACGGACGGTGTGGACCATGCCCCGGATCTCGGGACGGTCCTCCTTGATCACGACGTCGCCGATCCGCTTGAGGCCCAGGCTGCGCAGGGTCTCGCGCTGGTTGGCCTTGCAGCCGATCGTCGACTTCTTCTGCTGCACCTTCAGCTGCGCCATCAGACGGTCACACCCTCCGGAGCCTTGGCGGCGGCCGCGGCAGCGGCCTCGCCCTCGGCCTTGGCCTTCAGGAGCGCCGCCGGGGCGACGTCCTCGACCGGCAGGCCACGCCGCGCGGCGACCGACTCCGGCTGCTCGAGCAGCCGCAGGGCCTCCACCGTGGCGTGCACGATGTTGATCTGGTTCGACGAACCCAGCGACTTGCTGAGGACGTCGTGGATGCCGGCGCACTCCAGGACCGCACGCACCGGACCACCGGCGATGACACCGGTACCGGGGGCGGCCGGGCGCAGGAAGACCACACCGGCGGCCTTCTCACCCTGGACCGGGTGCGGGATCGTGCCCTGGATGCGGGGGACGCGGAAGAAGTTCTTCTTCGCCTCCTCGACACCCTTGGCGATCGCCGCCGGAACTTCCTTGGCCTTGCCGTAGCCGACGCCGACCAGACCGTCACCGTCGCCGACGACGACCAGGGCGGTGAAGCTGAAGCGACGACCGCCCTTCACGACCTTGGCAACACGGTTGATCGCGACGACACGCTCGACGTACTGGTTCTTGTCCGCGCCACCGCGGCGGTCGTCACGACCGCCGCGACCGCCACGGTCGCCACCCGAACGCTGTCCGCGCTGGGCTCCGCTCATGAGTCTGTCTCCCTTGTCTTTCTCGCGGTCAGAAGCTCAGGCCGCCCTCGCGGGCGCCATCAGCCAGGGCCGCGATGCGACCGTGGTACTTGTTACCGGCACGGTCGAACACGACCGCCTCGACGCCGGCGTCCTTGGCACGGGCGGCGACGAGCTCGCCGACCTTCTTGGCCTTCGCGGTCTTGTCGCCGTCGAAGGCGCGCAGGTCGCCCTCCATGGTCGACGCGGACGCGACGGTCTTGCCGACGAGGTCGTCGACGACCTGGACGGAGATGTGCTTGGTCGACCGGGTGACCACCATGCGCGGACGCTCGGCGGTGCCGTTGATCTTCTTGCGGCCCCGGATCTGGCGGCGCAGCTTGGAGCTGGCGCGCTTCGACAGGTTCCGCTGGTGCTTGAGGGTGATCGCCATGGTCACTTACCAGCCTTTCCGACCTTGCGACGGATGTGCTCGCCGGCGTACCGGACGCCCTTGCCCTTGTACGGCTCGGGCTTGCGGAGCTTGCGGATGTTGGCCGCGACCTCTCCGACGAGCTGCTTGTCGATACCGACGACACCCAGCTTGGTCGGGCCCTCGACGGCGAAGGTGATGCCCTCGGGGGCGTCGAAGATGATCGGGTGCGAGTAGCCGAGCTGGAACTCCAGCTGGGTCGGGCCCTTGGGGAGAACGCGGTAACCGACACCGACGATCTCGAGCTTCTTCTCGTAACCCTCGGTCACACCCACGACCATGTTGTTGATCAGGGTGCGGGAGAGGCCGTGCAGGGCCTTGCTCTCGCGCAGGTCGTCGGGGCGCTGGACGTCCAGGACGCCGTCGCCCTTCTCCACGGTGATCGGAGCGGCGACGGTGTGGCTCAGGGAACCCTTGGGGCCCTTCACCGTGACGGTCGCGCCGTCGATCTGGACATCGACACCGGCCGGGACCGGGACGGGCAGCTTGCCAATGCGGGACATAGCTGTGCTTCCTTTCCTGGTCTCGTCACCAGACGTAGGCGAGGACTTCCCCACCCACGCCCTTCTGGTTCGCCTGGCGGTCGGTCAGCAGGCCCTGGCTCGTGGAGATGATCGCCACGCCCAGGCCACCGAGGACCTTCGGCAGGTTGGTGTGCTTGGCGTAGACCCGCAGACCGGGCTTGCTGATGCGGCGCACGCCAGCGATGGAGCGCTCGCGCTGACGGCCGTACTTCAGCGTGATGGTCAGGGACTTGCCAACGCCGTTCTCGTTGTCGGCGACCTCGAAGGAGGTGATGTAACCCTCCTGCTTGAGGATCTCCGCGACGCCCTGCTTCAGCTTGCTGTACGGCATGGTCACCGCGTCGTGGTACGCCTGGTTGGCGTTGCGCAGACGCGTGAGCATGTCTGCGATCGGGTCAGTCATCGTCATGATGCGTTCTTTCTCGAAGTGGTTTCGCGGGAGCCTTCGGCCCTGCGACCTGCTACGTGTGTGAGTTGATTACCAGCTGGACTTGGTGACGCCGGGCAGCTCGCCGCGGTGCGCCATCTCCCGCAGGCAGATCCGGCACAGGCCGAACTTGCGGTAGACGGCCTTCGGGCGACCGCACCGCTGGCAGCGGGTGTAGCCACGAACCGCGAACTTGGGCTTGCGCGCGGCCTTCACCTTCAGCGCAGTCTTCGCCATGTCTCTATCTCCCTCTGCCTGCTCAGCGCTCGGCGAACGGGAAGCCCAGCTGCTTGAGCAGCGCGCGGCCCTGGTCGTCGGTCGTGGCGGTGGTGACGATCGTGATGTCCATACCGCGGCTGCGGTCGATCTTGTCCTGGTCGATCTCGTGGAACATGACCTGCTCCGTGAGACCGAAGGTGTAGTTGCCGCGGCCGTCGAACTGCTTCGGCGAGAGACCGCGGAAGTCGCGGATACGCGGCAGCGCGAGGCTCAGCAGGCGGTCCAGGAACTCCCACATGCGGTCGCCGCGCAGCGTGACGTGCGCGCCGATCGGCATGCCCTCACGCAGCTTGAACTGCGCGATGGACTTGCGGGCCTTGGTGACCGCCGGCTTCTGGCCGGTGATCGCGGTGAGGTCGCGGATGGCGCCCTCGATCAGCTTGGAGTCGCGAGCAGCCTCGCCGACACCCATGTTGACCACGATCTTGACCAGGCCGGGGACCTGCATGACGTTGTCGATCTCGAACTCGGACTTCAGCGCCGGGAGGATGTCCTCGCGGTACTTGGTCTTGAGCCGAGGCGTCACCTTCTCGGTGGTGGTCTCGGTCATGGTCAGATCTCCTTACCGGTCTTGCGGGAGATGCGGACGCTGCGGGTCGAGGTGTACTCGGAGCCGTCGGGACGGCGCTTGGTGACCTCGTCGCGGCGGTAGCCGACGCGGGTGACGCCGTCACCCTCGACCAGCATCACGTTCGACACGTGGATCGGCGCCTCGGTGGTGACGATGCCGCCGGTGTTGCCGGCGCGGCCACCCTGGTCGACGACCTTGGTGTGCTTCTTGATGCGGTTGACGCCCTCGACGATCACGCGCTGCTCCTCGCGGAGCACCTTGATGACCTTGCCCTCGGCGCCCTTGTCCTTGCCCGCGATCACCTTGACGGTGTCGCCCTTCTTGATACGGAGGTTGGGCTTCTTCATCACAGCACCTCCGGGGCGAGCGAGATGATCTTCATGAACTTCTTCTCGCGCAGCTCACGGCCGACGGGGCCGAAGATGCGCGTGCCGCGCGGCTCACCGTCGTTCTTGAGGATCACTGCGGCGTTCTCGTCGAAGCGGATGTAGGAACCGTCGGGACGGCGCCGCTCCTTGACGGTACGGACGACGACCGCCTTGACGACGTCACCCTTCTTCACGTTGCCGCCGGGGATGGCGTCCTTGACGGTGGCGACGATGGTGTCGCCGATCCCCGCGTAGCGGCGACCGGAACCGCCGAGAACCCGGATGCACAGGATCTCCTTGGCACCGGTGTTGTCGGCGACCTTCAGTCGCGACTCCTGCTGAATCATCGATTTCTCCTGGTTGTCGTGCCGGTTCTCGCCCCGTCAAGCGGAACGAGCCTGGCCGAACTGGTGAATTACTTGGCGCGCTCGAGGATCTCGACGACGCGCCAGCGCTTGGTCGCCGACAGCGGCCGGGTCTCCATGATGAGGACGCGGTCGCCGACGCCACAGGCGTTCTGCTCGTCGTGAGCCTTCAGGCGGCTGGAGCGGCGCATGACCTTGCCGTAGAGGGGGTGCTTGACCCGGTCCTCGACGGAGACCACGACGGTCTTGTCCATCTTGTCGCTGACGACGAGACCCTCACGGGTCTTGCGCGAGTTGCGCTCCACGGCCTCGGCCGAAACGTTCTCGCCCATCAGTTCTCCTCCTCAGCTGCACCCGGGGCGGTCCGGATGCCGAGCTCGCGCTCGCGCACCACGGTGTAGATCCGGGCGATGTCCTTCTTGACCGTGCGCAGACGACCGTGGCTCTCGAGCTGGCCGGTGGCCGCCTGGAAGCGCAGGTTGAACAGCTCTTCCTTGGCCTCGCGCAGCTTGACCTCGAGGTCGACGTCGTTGAGCTCGTCGAGCTCGTGGGCGTGCAGTGCGTTCGCCATCAGAACTCACCAGCCTCTCGCGTGATGAAACGGCACTTCATGGGGAGCTTGTGGATGGCCCGGCGCATCGCCTCGCGGGCGACGTCCTCCGGAACACCGGACAGCTCGAACATGACGCGGCCGGGCTTGACGTTGGCGACCCACCACTCCGGGGAGCCCTTACCGGAACCCATGCGGGTCTCGGCCGGCTTCTTGGTCAGCGGGCGGTCCGGGTAGATGTTGATCCAGACCTTGCCGCCACGCTTGATGTGGCGGGTCATGGCGATACGAGCGGACTCGATCTGACGGTTGGTCACGTAGTGACCCTCGACCGCCTGGATACCGAAGTCACCGAACGCCAGCGAGGTACCGCCCTTGGCAGCGCCCCGACGCTTGGGGTGGTGCTGCTTGCGGTGCTTGACGCGACGCGGCATCAACATGGGTCAGGACTCCGTTCCGGTGGTCGGCTCGGCGGCGACGGCCTCGGCAGCCTCCGCGGGAGCGGTGCTGGACTCGCGGTCCGAGCGGCTCGGGCGGTCTCCGCGCGACCCACGGGTCGGGCGGTCACCACCGCGGTTGGGACGACCGCCGCGGCCGGGGACACCGGCGCGGGCAGCGGCCTGGGCCTGGCGCTCGGCACGGGTGCCGGCGACCTCGCCCTTGTAGATCCAGACCTTGACGCCGATGCGGCCGAAGGTCGTGCGGGCCTCGTAGAAGCCGTAGTCGATGTCCGCGCGCAGCGTGTGCAGCGGGACGCGACCCTCGCGGTAGAACTCGGTGCGCGACATCTCGGCGCCGTTGAGGCGGCCCGAGCACTGGATCCGGATGCCCTTGGCACCGGAGCGCATCGCGGTCTGCATCGCCTTGCGCATGGCACGGCGGAACTGAACGCGGCCCGAGAGCTGCTCGGCCACACCCTGAGCGACGAGCTGGGCGTCGATCTCCGGGTTCTTGACCTCGAGGATGTTGAGCTGGACCTGCTTGCCGGTGAGCTTCTCGAGCTCGCCGCGGATGCGGTCGGCCTCGGCGCCACGGCGACCGATCACGATGCCCGGACGGGCGGTGTGGATGTCCACACGGACCCGGTCGCGGGTGCGCTCGATCTCGACCTTGGCGATGCCGGCCCGCTCCATGCCCTTGGAGAGCAGCTTGCGGATCTCGACGTCCTCACCGACGTAGGACTTGTACAGCTTGTCGGCGTACCAGCGCGACTTGTGGTCGGTGGAGATGCCGAGACGGAAGCCGTTCGGGTTGATCTTCTGACCCATTACTTGGTGCTCCCCTTCTTGACGACGTCCGCCGGCTGCACGGCCAGCGTGATGTGGCTGGTCCGCTTGTTGATCCGGGTGGCGCGGCCCTGGGCCCGCGGGCGCCAGCGCTTCATCGTCGGACCCTCGTCGACGCGGGCGACGGAGACGACCAGGTCGGCAGCGTTGAGACCCTCAGTGGTCTCCGCGTTGGCGACGGCGCTCTCCAGCACCTTGTAGACGGTGGCGGCGGCGGCCTGCGGCAGGAACTGCAGCGTGGTCAGCGCCTCGTCCACGGGAAGCCCGCGGACCAGGTCGACGACGCGGCGCGCCTTCATGGGGGTGATCCGCACGAAGCGGGCGGTGGCGAACGCACCCGGCTGGTCGCCGAGCAGCGACTCGCGCCGCGCGCTGGTGCGGTGACGCTCAGTGGTGCTCATCGACGGCGTCCCTTCCGGTCTTCCTTGACGTGTCCGCGGTAGGTGCGGGTCGGGGCGAACTCGCCCAGCTTGTGGCCGACCATCGAGTCAGAGATGAAGACCGGCACGTGCTTGCGACCGTCGTGGACCGCGATCGTGTGACCGATCATCGCCGGCACGATCATCGAGCGGCGCGACCAGGTCTTGATGACGTTGTGAGAACCCTTCTCGTTCTCGGCGTCCACCTTCTTCATGAGGTGGTCGTCGACGAAGGGACCCTTCTTCAGGCTGCGAGGCATCGCTGGTTACTTCCTACCCTTGCCGGACTTACGACGACGGATGATCTGGGCGTCCGAGGCCTTGCGCTTGCGCGTGCGGCCCTCGGGCTTGCCCCAGGGGGAGACCGGGTGGCGACCACCGGAGGTCTTGCCCTCACCACCACCGTGCGGGTGGTCGACCGGGTTCATGACGACACCGCGGACGGTCGGGCGCTTGCCCTTCCACCGCATGCGGCCGGCCTTGCCCCAGTTGATGTTCGACTGCTCGGCGTTGCCGACCTCGCCGACGGTGGCGCGGCAGCGCACGTCGACGAACCGCATCTCGCCCGAGGGCAGACGCAGGGTGGCACGCGAACCCTCACGCGCGACCAGCTGGGCGCTGTTGCCGGCCGAGCGGGCCAGCTTCGCGCCGCCGCCGGGGCGGAGCTCGATGCAGTGGATGGTGGTACCGACCGGGATGTTGCGCAGCGGCAGGTTGTTGCCCGGCTTGATGTCGGCGCCGACTCCGGCCTCGACGGTCATGCCCTGCTTCAGGTCCTTCGGCGCCACGATGTAGCGCTTCTCGCCGTCGGCGTAGTGCAGCAGCGCGATGCGCGCGGTGCGGTTGGGGTCGTACTCGATGTGAGCGACCTTGGCCGGCACGCCGTCCTTGTCGTAGCGACGGAAGTCGATGATCCGGTAGGCCCGCTTGTGGCCGCCGCCCTGGTGCCGGGTGGTGATCCGGCCCTGGTTGTTGCGGCCGCCCTTCTTGGGCAGCGGACGGGTCAGCGACTTCTCCGGCGTGGTCCGGGTGATCTCGACGAAGTCGGCCACCGAGGAGCCACGACGGCCCGGGGTGGTCGGCTTGTACTTACGGATAGCCATATCTCTTCAGTCCTTTACCCGCCCGGTCAGGAGACCGGACCTCCGAAGATGTCGATGCGGTGACCCTCGGCCAGGCTGACGATCGCGCGCTTGGTGTCCTTGCGCTTGCCGAGGCCGTAGCGGGTCCGGCGGGTCTTGCCCGGCCGGTTGAGGGTGTTGACCGACGTGACCTTGACGTTGAACACCTTCTCGACCGCGATCTTGATCTCGGTCTTGTTGGCGTCCGGGTGCACCAGGAAGGTGTACTTGTTGGCGTCGAGCAGGCCGTAGCTCTTCTCCGAGACGACCGGCGCGATCAGGATGTCGCGGTGGTCCTTGTGGAGCGTGCTCACTTGTCGTCCTCCTTGGTGGCGGCGCCCACGAGAGCGTCGAAGGCGGCCTTGCTGAACACCACGTCGTCGCTGGAGAGCACGTCGTAGGTGTTGAGCTGGTCGACGGCCACCAGGTGCACCTCGGGGGCGTTGCGCAGCGACAGCCAGGTGACGGTGTCGGTGCGGTCCAGCACCACGAGGAACTTGCGACGGTCGGTCAGCTCGAACAGAGCGGTCAGGGCGTTCTTGGTCGACGGCTTGTCGCCGGAGACCAGGCCCTCGACCACGTGGATGCGGTCGTGGCGCGCCCGGTCGGAGAGGGCACCGCGCAGGGCGGCGGCCTTCATCTTCTTGGGGGTGCGCTGGCTGTAGTCGCGCGGCTGCGGGCCGTGGACGGTGCCACCGCCGGCGAACTGCGGGGCGCGGGTCGAACCCTGGCGGGCGCGGCCGGTGCCCTTCTGCTTGTAGGGCTTACGGCCACCGCCGCGGACCTCGCCGCGGGTCTTGGTGGCGTGGGTGCCCTGGCGCGCAGCGGCCTGCTGGGCCACGACGACCTGGTGGATCAGGGGAACGTTGAGCTCGACGCCGAAGATCTCGGCGGGGAACTCGACGGAAACGGTCTTGGCCATGGTGATCAGCCCTTCTTCGCAGCCGTGCGAAGAACGACGACGCCGCCCTTGGGGCCGGGAACGGCGCCCTTGAGCAGGATGAGGCCCTTCTCCACGTCAACGGCGTGGACGGTGACGTTCTGGGTGGTGACGGTGTCGGTACCCATGCGACCGGCCATCCGCAGGCCCTTGAAGACGCGGCCCGGGGTGGCGCAGGCGCCGATCGAGCCGGGCTTGCGGTGGTTGCGGTGGGCACCGTGCGAGGCGCTCACGCCGGCGAAGCCGTGGCGCTTCATGACACCCGCGAAGCCCTTGCCCTTGCTGGTGCCGGTCACGTCGATGGCCTCGCCGATGGCGAAGGTGTCGACGTCCAGCTCCTGGCCGACGGTGTAGTCGGCGGCGTCGGCGGTGCGGATCTCGATCACGTGGCGGCGCGGGGTCGTGCCGGCCTTGGCGAAGTGCCCGGCCTGCGGCTTGTTGACCTTGCGGCCCTCGATCTCGCCGAAGCCGATCTGGATGGCGTTGTAGCCGTCCGGCTCGGGCTGGCGGACCTGGGTCACCACGTTGGTGGAGGCGGCGACGACGGTCACCGGGATGACCCGGTTGTTCTCGTCCCAGAGCTGGGTCATGCCGAGCTTGGTGCCGACAAGTCCCTTGACGTTGCGTTCGAAAGTCATAGAAATCAGCCTTCGCGTCAGAGCTTGATCTCGATGTCGACGCCCGCGGGCAGGTCCAGCCGCATGAGGCTGTCCACCGTCTTCGGGGTCGGGTCGATGATGTCGATGAGACGCTTGTGGGTGCGCATCTCGAAGTGCTCGCGCGAGTCCTTGTACTTGTGCGGCGAGCGGATCACGCAGAAGACGTTCTTCTCGGTCGGCAGCGGCACCGGGCCGGCGACCTTGGCACCCGTGCGGGTGACCGTGTCCACGATCTTGCGCGCCGAGGTGTCGATCACCTCGTGGTCATAGGCCTTGAGCCTGATGCGGATCTTCTGTCCCGCCATAGGTCTCTCTCGTCCTTCTGTGTCGTAACCGGATCTGCCAGCCCCGACCCCCGAGGTCGGGCGTGTCGCGTATTTTCGGAGCATGCGCGACCGCACTGGTCGTGGGTGGAACTCGTGTGTTGTGGGCCGCCCGACGCACACTCCTCGACGAAGCGGGCGTCGGACTGATCGGGTCTCCCCCGAGCGTCTCCCCCGATCCCTGATTCGGGTTCGGGGCATCTCTGCCGGGATCGGGACGCGACATACGTCGACCAACTGGGCAGGCTCACCGCGGATCGCTCAGCGAGCCGCGCGGGAGACACGATTCAGTAGTCAAGGTGTGGCGCACCCCGGCGACCCGCCGGAGCAACTTGACTATCTTGGCACCGATCTCGGGGAGGGCCAAATCGAAGAGGCGACCAGATCGCACCGCCGGCGCCTCGCAGCCTCGATGTGACCGAGATCACCGCACGGTACGCCGGGGGCCCGATCAGGCGCGGACCTGAGCCGTCAGCGCCAGCCCGCCGAGCACACCGGCCGCCAGGACCACCAGCAGGAGGACCGCGGTCCACAGCCCCGCCGGCAGCCGCGTCAGCCGGGCCAGCTGGTCCGCGTCGGTGCGGCCACGACCGGGCGCGGCGCTCGAGCGGCGCCGCTCGCCCCACAGCTCGAGCACGGCCCGCGGCGCCCCGAGCAGGAGCACCCAGGCGGCCAGGTGGGCGACCGCGGCGCGCACCGCGGGGTCGGCCCACCACGACAGCAGCGCCACCCCGGTGCCCACCAGGACCAGCACCAGCAGGCCGTAGAGGTTGCGGATCATCAGCAGCATCGCGGCCAGCAGCAGCACGGTGACCCACAGCGCGGCCGCGGCCCGGCCCGCCGCCAGCACGCCGGCGGCGGCCAGCCCGACCAGTGCCGGCGCCGGGTAGCCGGCCAGCACGGTGGCCACCATCCCCGGGCCGGTCGGCCGGCCGCGGGAGACCGTGACGCCCGAGGTGTCCGCGTGCAGCCGGATGCCCTGCAGTCGGCGGCCGCTCAGCAGCGCCGCCGCCGCGTGGCCGCCCTCGTGGGCGATCGTCACCACGTGCCGGGTGCGCCGCCAGGCCGGCCGCCACGCGACCAGCACCAGCGCGACCGCGAGCGTCCCCCACACCACGGCGACCCCGGGAGCGGGGTCGACCGCGACCAGGTCGTCGGCGATCCGTCGCACCACCGCGCCCGCGTCGTCCACGGGGCGGACCCTACCGAGCCGGCGGTCGGCGGCAGCTCAGCGACGCAGGCGGCGGACCAGGAGCACCGCCAGCACGAACGACAGCAGCCCGATCGCGACCTGCTTGCCGTAGGTCCTGAGCAGGACCGGCACCACGGTGGCGCCGAGGTCGATGGCGTCGTCGGCCGCCGGTGGCGCTGCCGCCGGTGGCGCGGCGGCGACCCCGGGCTCCCCCGCACGGGCGGCCTCGACGGCGTCCGCCGCGCCCGCGGCCTCCACCGGCTCCACGGCCTCAGCGGCGTCGGTCCCGCCGCCCTCCTCCGGTCCCTGCTCGGCGGCCGCGGGCTCCTGCTCGGCCGCCAGCCGCTGCTCCAGGCAGGTCATGAACTGGCCCAGCAGCTTGTCGGAGACGTCCTGCATCACGCCCCGGCCGAACTGCGCCGGCTTGCCCGTGATGCTCAGGTCGGTGACCACCTCGACGTGGGTCGCCGACTCCCCCTCGGGCGCCATCGACACGGTCACCGTGGCTCCGGCGGTGCCGTTGCCGCGCTTGTCGCGCCCCTTGGCCTCGACCACGAACCGGCGCGCCTCCGGGTCGCTCTCCACGAAGGCGCCGGAGCCGGCGTACACCAGGGCGATCGGGCCGAGCTTGACCTTGCAGCTGCCCTCGAAGGTCGCCATCCCGGCGTCGTTCTCGCCGACCGAGGTGACCTTCGCGCCGGGGAAGCACTCGGCGAGCCCGCCGATGTCCTCGAAGTGGTCCCAGGTCGCCTCGATCCCGGTCGGGACGGTGAAGGAGTGGGTGAGGTCCACGCGGCGCCGCCCCTCAGCCGCCGACGCCGGCCGCGGCGAGCACGGCCCGGCGGGTCAGCACGGTGGCCAGGTGCCGCCGGTAGTCGGCGTCCCCGTTGAGGTCGCTGGGCGGGTTGGTCCCGTCGGCGGCGAGCGCCGCCGCGGCGGCCACGCTCTCCTCGGTGGCCGGGGAGCCGGCCAGCGCCTGCTCGGTGGCGGTGGCGCGCAGCGGGGTGGCACCCATGTTGGTCAGCCCGACCCGGGCCTCGGCGATCGTGTCACCGTCCATCCGGACCGTCGCCGCCACGGCGACGATCGGCCACTGGTGCGCGATCCGCACGAACTTCTCGTACGCCGCGCCCCAGCCGTCGTGCTTGGGCACCCGCACCTCGGTCAGGATCTCGTCGTCGGAGATGTCGGTCTCGAAGAGGTCGACGAAGAAGTCCGCCGCCGACACGGTCCGGGTGCCCCCGGCCCCCTGGATCACGAACGTCGCGTCCAGCGCGAGCGCGGGAGCGCCCAGGTCCCCGGCCGGGTCGGCGTGCGCCAGCGCCCCGCCGAACGTGCCGCGGTGGCGCACCTGCGCGTCGGCCAGGTGGGTGATCGCCTTGCTGATCAGCAGCGCGTGCTCGTGCACCAGGGCGCTGTGCCCGACGTCGTGGTGGGTGGTCATCGCACCGATCGCCAGGTGGTCGCCGCCGTCCCGGACGCCCTTGAGGTCCGGGATCCGGCCGAGGTCGATCACCCACTCGGGCGCGTTGAGCCGCATCCGCAGCACCGGCAGCAGGCTCTGCCCGCCGGCGATGATCTTGGCGTCGTCGCCGTGCTCGGCGAGCGCGGCCAGCGCGTCGGCGACGGTGGCCGGGGCGACGTACTCGAAGGCCGCGGGGATCATGCCGAGGCTCCTTCCTGGAGGGCCCGCCAGACTCTCTCGGGCGTGCAGGGCATCTGGATGTCGTTGACGCCGAGGTGGCGTACCGCGTCGACCACGGCGTTGACCACCGCGGGGGTGGAGGCGATGGCGCCGGCCTCGCCGACCCCCTTCGTGCCGAGGGTGTTGGTGGTGCACGGGGTGTAGGTGTGGTCGATCTGGAAGGAGATCGTGTCGGCCGCGGTGGGCAGCAGGTAGTCGACGAACGAGCCGGAGACCAGTGTCCCGTTCTCGTCGTAGACCGCCTCCTCCCACAGCGCCTGGGAGATGCCCTGGACCAGCCCACCGTGCACCTGGCCGGCGACGATCAGCGGGTTGATGATGTTGCCGATGTCGTCGCAGCAGGCGTAGGCCCGCAGCTTCACCGCGCCGGTCTCCGTGTCGACCTCGGCCGCGCACAGGTGGGTGCCGTGCGGGTAGTTGAAGTCGATCGGGTCGTAGGTCGCGTCGGCGTCCAGTCCCAGCTCCATCCCTTCGGGGTAGTCGTGCCCGGCGAACGTCGCCGTGGCCAGCTCGGCCAGCGCCATACCCTGGTCGGTGCCGCGCACCGTGAACCGGCCGTCGGCGAACTCCAGGTCCTCGGCCGAGGCCTCGAGCAGGTGCGCGGCCAGCGCGCGGGCCTTCTCGATCACCTTGTCCGCGGCGCGCACCAGCGCCTCCCCGCCGACCACCAGCGAGCGCGAGCCGTAGGTGTCCATGCCGCGCGGCGCCACCAGGGTGTCGCCGTGGTAGACCTCCACGTCCTCGAACGGCACGCCGAGCCGGTCGGCCACGATCTGGCTGAACGCCGTCTCGTGACCCTGCCCGTGGGCGCTGGCCCCGGTGATCACCTCGACCTTGCCGAGCGGGGTCATCCGGACGCTGGCGGCCTCCCATCCGCCGGCCCCGTAGTTGAGGCTGCCGAGGAGCCGGGACGGCGCCAGGCCGCACATCTCCGTGAACGTGGACACGCCGACGCCGAGCTGCACCCGGTCGCCCCGGGCCCGGCGCTCGGCCTGCTCGGCCCGCAGCGCGTCGTACCCGATCATCTCCTTGGCACGCGCGGTGGCGGCCTCGTAGTTGCCGCCGTCGTAGGTCAGACCCGCGACCGTGGTGAACGGGAACTCGTCGTGCTTGATCCAGTTCCGCTCGCGGATCTCCAGCGGGTCCACGCCGACCTCGGCGGCCAGCTCGTCCATCATCCGCTCGATCGCGAAGGTCGCCTCCGGCCGGCCGGCGCCGCGGTAGGCGTCGGTCCACGTCTTGTTGGTGAGGACGCCGAGCACCTGGAACCGATAGGCGGCGAACTTGTAGATCGCGTTGTACATGAAGGCGCCGAGCACCGGGGTGCCGGTGCCCAGCAGGGCGACGTAGGAGCCGAGGTCGGCCAGCAGGTCGGCCTTGAAGCCGGTGACGTGGCCGTCCTTGTCGGCGGCCAGGGTGAGCCGCTGCCACTGGTCGCGGCCGTGGTGGCCGGAGAGCAGCGACTCCGAACGGGTCTCGGTGTACTTAACCGGCTTGCCCAGCCGCCGCGCCGCCGCCCACACCAGCCACTCCTCGGGGGTGACCTGCAGCTTCCCGCCGAACCCGCCGCCGACGTCGGGCGCGATCACCCGGATCTTCGACTCCGGCACGCCGGTGGTCGCGGCGAGCGCGAACCGGACGACGTGCGGGATCTGCGTGGCCGACCACATGGTCAGCTGATCGCCGGTCGGGTCGACGACCACCGAGCGGGGCTCCATGAACGCCGGGATCAGCCGCTGCTGGCGGTACTCGCGCTCGATCAGGATGCCGTCCTCGCGGGCCCGGGTGATCGCCTCCTCGACATCGCCGCCGGTGCCCGCCTCGCCCGAGTCGAGGACCCAGAACGCCGACTTGTTGGTCCCCAGGTCCGGGTGGGCCAGCACCTTGTCCTCGGCGGCCTCCTTGAGGTCGAGCGCGGCCGGCAGCTCGTCGTAGTCGACGTCGACCAGCTCGGCGGCGTCCCGGGCCGCGGCGGCCGAGCGGGCGACGACGATGGCCACGACCTCGCCGGCGAAGGTGACCCGGTCCGCCGGCATCGGCGAGTGGGCCGGGGTGACCTGGTCCTCGGTGACCGGCCACGCGTTGATGCAGACGCCGAGCTCCTCGCCGAAGTCGGCGCCGGTGAGCACCGCGACCACGTTCGGCGCGGCCTGCGCCTCGGCGGTGTCGATCGAGGCGATGGTGGCGTGCGCGAAGGGGCTGCGGACCATCGCCATGTGCAGCATGCCGGGGAGGACGATGTTGTCCGTCCACCGGGTGCGGCCGGTGATCAGCCGCTGGTCCTCCTTGCGGCGGCGCTCGCGGCCGATCTCGGCGGCCGCGGCCGCGTCCTGGGTCGCGGTCATGCCGTCACCCCCTCACCGGCGCCGGAGGCCTGCGCCGCGGCGGCGTGCTGCACGGCGCGGACGATGTTGTGGTAGCCGGTGCAGCGGCACAGGTTGCCCTCGAGGCCGAGCCGGATCGCCTCCTCCGACGGGTCCGGGTTGTCGTTGAGCAGGTCGATCGACTGCATGATCATCCCCGGCGTGCAGAAGCCGCACTGGAGGCCGTGGCACTCCCGGAACGCCTCCTGCACGGGGTGCAGCGTGCCGTCGGCGGCGGCCAGCCCCTCGACGGTGGTCACCTCGCTGCCGTCGGCCTGGACCGCCAGCACGTTGCACGACTTCACGCTGGTGCCGTCGAGGTGCACGGTGCAGGCGCCGCAGCTGCTGGTGTCGCAGCCGACGACGGTGCCTGTCTTCCCGAGCTTCTCCCGCAGGTACTGGACGAGGAGCATCCGGGGTTCGACGTCGTCAGCGACCTGCTGACCGTCGACGGTGAGACTGATCCGGGTCATGACTCTCCCTTGAGCGCGTGGGACCTGTGATGTGGCTCACGCTAGGAAGGGCTGGTTGGTTCCCGGTAGGTCAGCGGCCCGCGACGGCCAGCCGGGCCTTGAGCAGCGCGACCGCCGGGTGCCGCACCCGTTCCCCGTCCAGCCGGTCCAGGCACGCCTCCAGCACGGCGGTGTCGTACGGCGCCAGCTCGCTGAACCGCAGCACCGCGTCGGGCTGGGGGTCGGCCAGCAGCGCCTCGCGGACCGCGACGGCGACGTACTCCCCCGTCTCGGCGAGCGCCGGGCTCTCCGTGCCGGGCAGCAGGTCGCCGCCGTACGCGTCGACCGCGGCGGCGACCCGGCCGCAGCGGAGCAGGGTCAGCACCCGGTCCACGTCGGTGGCGATCGGCATCAGCAGCCGGTAGGGCCGGGAGGCGAGCTGGCCCGAGAGCGCGTGGCGCAGGTGGGAGACCTCGGCCTTGAGGGTGGAGAAGGTGACCGCGTGGTCGCCGTAGAGCATCGCGTGCAGCTGCTCCAGGGAGAGTCCGTCGGGGTGCAGCGCGAGCAGGGCGAGGATCTCGGTCTGCCGGCGGTTGAGCAGGAGCGGTTGTCCGTCGACCCGCACCTCGGTCGCGCCGAGCAGCCGCAGCAGCAGGCCGGGCTCGTCCGCCGCGGCACCGGGGGCGCCCCCGACCGCCGGGTGCATCCGGCTCAGCGGCATCGCCTGCTCCACCATCCGCGCCAGCACCCGGACGGTCGCCATCCCGATCGGGTGGGTGCGGTCCCAGGTGGTGGAGATGTCGATGACCCCGAGGCGCGCGCCGCTGGCCGGGTCGTGCAGCGGCGCGGCCCAGCAGACCCAGTTGTGCACGATCGGCGCGAAGTGCTCGGCGCTGAAGACCGTCGCCGGCCGATCCAGCCGGTTGGCCAGGTCGAGCGCGTTGGTGCCGACGGACCGGTCGTCCCACCGGCCGCCGGGGACGAAGTTGACGGTCTCGGCCTTGTTCCGCATCGCCCGTCCGCCGTAGGTCCACAGCAGCCGGGTGTCGGGGTCGGTCACCGCGATCACCAGGTCGCCGTCCTCGGCGGTGCGGCGCAGGTCGGCCTCGACCCGCTCGACCGCGACCTGCAGCGGGGAGCCGCTCCAGAAGGTGCTGGTCTCCTGCTCGTCGGCGAGCGGGGCGCCGATCAGGTCGGGCGCCACGGTGGGGCCGGAGCGCGCCCAGCTGGCGAGGATCTCGGGCCGCACCCGCGGCGCCACCCGGTCGCCGTCCTCGACGAAGGTGGTCCAGGCCGCCAGGGTGTCCCGCCGCCGTTGGTCGAGATCCCTCATGCCGCCAATCTAGCCCGCGGTGTGACGCCCATCACTCGTCTAGATCGGGTAGCCGGAGGCGTCGTCACAACCGGATTGGCCCCTCAGACGCCGGATTTGGGGCCAATCTGGATGTGACGACGCCCAACAGTCACCCGTGGATCCGCCCCGCCAGCGCGCCCAGCGGCTCGCCGGACCCGCCCCAGCGCCGGGCCACGATCTCCGCGGCGATGCTGACCGCCGTCTCCTCCGGGGTGCGGGCGCCGAGGTCCAGCCCGATCGGGCTGGAGAGCCGCGCCACCTCCTCGTCGCTCACCCCGGCCTCGCGCAGGCGGGCCAACCGGTCGTCGTGCGTACGACGCGAGCCCATCGCGCCGACGTACCCGACCGCCGGGAGGCGCAGCGCCACCTCCAGCAGCGGCACGTCGAACTTGGGGTCGTGGGTGAGCACCGCGATCACGGTGCGGCCGTCGATGCGGCCCGCCTCCTGCTCCGCGGCCAGGTAGCGGTGCGGCCACTGGACGACCACCTCGTCGGCGTGCGGGAAGCGGCTCGTGGTGGCGAAGACGGGGCGGGCGTCGCAGACGGTGACGTGGTAGCCGAGGAAGGCGCCGACCCGGGCCACGGCCGCCGCGAAGTCGATGGCACCGAAGACCAGCATCCGCGGCCGTGGGGCGAAGGCCCACACGAAGACCCGCATCCCCTCCCCGCGACGCTCCCCGTCGGGGCCGTAGCCGAGCGTCGCGCTGTGGCCGGACGCGAGCAGGCCGAGCGCGTCGTCGCGGACGGCGTCGTCGATCCGCGCGCTGCCGAGCACGGGGGGTGCCCCGGCCGCCGGGGCCGGGTCGTCGGGGCGGATCACCATCCGTCGCCCGAGGTGGCCGGGGTCGGGGTGGTCGACGACGGTCGCCACCGCGACCGGCCGCCCGGCCTCCAGGTCCGCCGCGATCGCCCCCAGCTCGGGGAACGTCTCGCGGTCCACCTTCTCGACGTACACGTCGAGGATCCCGCCACAGGTCAGCCCGACCTCGAACGCGTCGTCGTCGGAGACCCCGTAGCGCCGCAGCACCGGCTCACCCGAGCCGACCACCTCCTGGGCCAGCTCGTAGACGGCGCCCTCGACGCAGCCGCCGGAGACCGACCCGACCGCGGACCCGTCGGGGCCGACCAGCATCGAGGCGCCGGCGGGCCGGGGCGCGGAGCGGAAGGTGGCCACCACCGTGCCGACCCCGACGCTCTCGCCGGCCTCCCACCAGGCGAGCAGCGGGCCGAGGACCTCACGCATCGCGCACCACCTCCATCAACTCGGTGAAGGTCGCCAGCGAGTGGCCCGCCAGGAACGCGTCCAGGTGCGGCAGCACCGCGGCGATCCCTCCTTGGACCGGAGCGTAGCCCGGCTTCCCACGGTGCGGGTTGACCCAGACCACCCGGTGCGCGACACGGCGCAGCGCCGCCGCCTGCTCCCCGAGCAGGCTCGGGTCGCCGCGCTCCCAGCCGTCGCTGAACACCACCACGACCGCGCCGCGGGCCAGCCCGCGCCGGCCCCAGCGGTCGTTGAAGGCGCGCAGCGTCTCGCCGAGCCGGGTCCCGCCGGACCAGTCCGGCACCACCTCCCCGGCGGCGGCCAGTGCGCGGTCGGGGTCGCTCCGCTCGAGCGCGCGGGTCAGGCGGGTGAGCCGGGTGCCGACGCTGAACACCTCGACGGAGCCACGGCCGTGGGCGGCGGCCCCTGCCTGCACCATCCGGTGCGCCAGGCGCAGCAGCGCCTCGGCGTACCCGCTCATCGAGCCGGAGACGTCGACCAGCAGGACCACCCGACGGGTCCGCACCGCGCGGCGGCGCCGGTGGATCCCGGCCGGCTCCCCCATCCGGCGCAGGCTCGCGCGCAGCGTGCGGGAGGCGTCGACGTCGCCGTGCCGGTGCGCGGTACGGCGCACCGCCCGCCGCGTGGGCAGGGTGACCGGGAGCGCTGCGAAGAGCAGCGCGAGGCGCGCCCGCTCGGCCGCGTCGAGGGTCCCGATGTCGCGGTGCCGCAGGATCTCGACGTCGCTGGCCATCGCCCGCACCGGGTCGCCCTCCTCGCCGTCGGCGTCGTCGGCGCCCTCGCCCTGCTGCTCGGGCAGCAACGTCACGGGCGGGGGCTGCCGCGGGCCGCGCGGTCGGAAGGTGGGACCGCGCAGGTCGCGGCTGAACCACTCCTCGAAGACCCGGTCGTGGCGCTCCAGGTCCTCCGGCGACGCGCAGAGCGTGGCGTGCCCGGCCGCGCGCGTGGCCGACGGGTCGTCGAGGCCGACGACCGCGACGGCCGCGAGGTAGGAGTGCGCCCGGTCCTGGGTGACCGCGACCCCGGCCGCGCGCAGCGCGCGGGTGAAGCCGAGCAGGACCTCGTCGGGCTCGCGCACGGTGGCGGCGCCGCTCATCGGGCCAGCATCCGGTCCAGCGCCATCTTCACGCGGTCGGCGTCGTCGCGGTACTTCACCAGCGCACCCAAGGTGCGGGCCGCCGTCTCCAGGTCGAGGTCGACGGTGCCCAGGTGCTGCAGGGCGCGCGCCCAGTCCAGCGTCTCGGCGACCCCGGGCGGCTTGAGCAGGTCCACGTCGGTGCGCAGCCGCTGCACGACCTCGACCACCTGACGGGCCAGCTCGGGACGGACCTCCGGGGCACGGGAGCGGAGGATCGCGACCTCCCGCTCCAGGCCCGGGTGGTCGATCCAGTGGTAGAGGCAGCGCCGCTTGAGCGCGTCGTGCAGCTCGCGGGTGCGGTTGGAGGTGAGCACCACCGTCGGCGGGCTCGCCGCGTGCACGGTGCCGAGCTCGGGGATCGTCACCTGGAACGTGGAGAGCACCTCGAGCAGGAACGCCTCGAACTCGTCGTCGGCGCGGTCCACCTCGTCGACCAGCAGCACCACCGGGCTGCGCTGGAGCGCGGCGAGCACCGGGCGGGCGAGCAGGAACCGCTCGTCGTACAGGCTCTTCTCGGCCTCCTCGACGGTCTCGCGACCGCCCCCGCCGCCGTGCGACATCGCCTCGAGGGCCCGCAGGTGCAGGATCTGGCGGGGGAAGTCCCAGTCGTAGAGCGCCTGGGTGGCGTCGATCCCCTCGTAGCACTGCAACCGGATCAGCGGCTGGCCGAGCGCCTCGGCGATCGCCTCGGCCAGCGCGGTCTTGCCGGTGCCGGGCTCGCCCTCCAGCAGCAGCGGCCGCCCCATCTCCAGGGCGAGGAAGAGCACCGTCGCCAGCTCCTCGTCGGCCAGGTAGCCGGTCGCCTCGAGGCGGTCGGCGAGGTCGGCGACGCGCGGATCCATGGGCCGGAGGCTAGGGAGCGGGGCGTTGGTCGGTGGTTGGCCGCGGCGCCGCCGGAGCGTGCAGGTGGTGCCGCCGGTCGACGTCCTGCCCCGTCGCCAGGTCGCCGCACTCCACCAGCTGCACCTCGTGCGCGGCCAGGTACTCGCGGGCACCGCTGTCCCCCGTGACGGTCGCCAGCACGGGTGCCCAGTGGTCACGGCCGAGCAGCACCGGGTGGCCCGGCACGCCGCCGTACGACGCCCGGGCCAGCGTCGCCGCGCCGCCCCCGCCCGTCGCGGCCAGGACGCGGCGGACCACGTCCGGGCCGACGTCGGGCAGGTCGACCAGCAGCACCATCGCCGCGGCCGGCGCGGACGGACCCGGCGGGCGGGCGAGCAGGGCGCGCAGGCCCGCCGAGAGCGAGGCGCTCATGCCGGCCGCCCAGTCGGCTGCGTGCACGATGTCGACCTCGGCCGGGCCGCCGTGCTCGGGCGCGAGCACCGCCTCGGCCTCCTCGGCGGCGGCCCCGATCACCACCGTGACCCGGTCGCACCCGCCGTGGCGCAGCGCGCCGATCGCCCGCCACAGCCACGGGCGGCCGTCCCCGTCGCGGATCAGCGCCTTGGGGGTGCCCATCCGCGCGCCGGCTCCGGCGGCGAGCAGCAGACCCTGGGTGGTCATGGTTCCGACGATGCCACAGGTGCGGGCGGGGCGGCGCGGGTCGCGGGTGGGTCGCCCGGGCGGGGGTCGCGGGTGAGGTCGCGTTGGGGCGGGTCGTGTGCCCCACGCCCCGACATACCGATGCCTCAGGCACACGACCGGGGCCCGAGCGGGGTCGTGTGCCCCACACCCCGACATACCGATGCCTCAGGCACACGACCCGGGCCCGGGCGGGGTCGTGTGCCCCACACCCCGACATACCGATGCCTCAGGCACACGACCCCACCCCGAGCGGTGCCACGAGGCCCACCCCCACAACGGCCACAGGGCCCCCGCCGGAGCGGGAGCCCTGTGGTGCGTTCAGACGAACGACGTGGTTCTGAGCGAACTCAGAAGTCCATGCCGCCCATGCCGCCCATGTCGGCGCCGCCGGGCATGGCCGGAGCCTTCTCCGGCTTGTCGGCGACGACGGCCTCGGTGGTGAGGAACAGCGCGGCGATCGACGCGGCGTTCTGCAGCGCCGAGCGGGTGACCTTGGCCGGGTCGATGATGCCGCTGGCCAGCAGGTCGACGTACTCGCCGGTCGCGGCGTTGAGGCCCTGGCCCGCGGGGAGCGAGGCGACCTTCTCCGCGACGACGCCACCCTCGAGGCCGGCGTTGACGGCGATCTGCTTCAGCGGCGCCGAGACGGCGGCCTTGACGATCGAGGCACCGGTGGCCTCGTCGCCGACGAGCTCCAGCTTCTCGAACGCGGCGGCAGCGGCCTGCACCAGCGCGACACCACCACCGGGGAGGATGCCCTCCTCGACGGCAGCCTTCGCGTTGCGGACGGCGTCCTCGATGCGGTGCTTGCGCTCCTTGAGCTCGACCTCGGTGGCCGCGCCGACCTTGATGACGGCCACGCCGCCGGCCAGCTTGGCGAGGCGCTCCTGCAGCTTCTCGCGGTCGTAGTCGGAGTCCGACTTCTCGATCTCGGCGCGGATCTGGTTGACCCGGCCCTCGATCTGACCCTGGTCGCCCGCACCCTCGACGACGGTGGTCTCGTCCTTGGTGATGACGACCTTGCGGGCCTGGCCGAGCAGCTCCAGACCGGCGGTCTCGAGCTTGAGGCCGACCTCCTCGGAGATGACCTGGCCGCCGGTCAGGATCGCGATGTCCTGCAGCATGGCCTTGCGGCGGTCACCGAAGCCCGGGGCCTTGACGGCGACGGACTTGAAGGTGCCCTTGATCTTGTTGACCACCAGGGTCGACAGCGCCTCGCCGTCGACGTCCTCGGCGATGATCAGCAGCGGCTTGCCCGACTGCATGACCTTCTCCAGCAGCGGGAGCAGGTCCTTGACGGTCGAGATCTTGGAGTTCGCGATGAGGATGTAGGGGTCCTCGAGGACGGCCTCCATGCGCTCCAGGTCGGTGGCGAAGTACGCCGAGATGTAGCCCTTGTCGAAGCGCATGCCCTCGGTGAGCTCGAGGTCGAGGCCGAAGGTGTTCGACTCCTCGACCGTGATCACGCCCTCCTTGCCGACCTTGTCCATCGCCTCGGCGATGATCTCGCCGACGGTGGAGTCAGCGGCGGAGATGGAGGCGGTCGAGGCGATCTCGTCCTTGGTCTCCACGTCCTTGGCCATGCCGAGGAGCTGCTCGGAGACAGCCTCGACGGCGGCCTCGATGCCGCGCTTCAGGCCCATCGGGTTCGCGCCCGCGGCCACGTTGCGCAGGCCCTCACGGACCAGCGCCTGGGCGAGGACGGTGGCCGTCGTCGTGCCGTCACCGGCGACGTCGTCGGTCTTCTTCGCGACCTCCTTGACCAGCTCGGCGCCGATCTTCTCGTAGGGGTCCTCGAGCTCGATCTCCTTGGCGATCGAGACACCGTCGTTGGTGATCGTGGGGGCGCCCCACTTCTTCTCCAGGACGACGTTGCGGCCCTTGGGGCCGAGGGTCACCTTGACGGCGTCGGCGAGGGTGTTCATGCCCCGCTCGAGACCGCGCCGGGCCTCCTCGTTGAAAGCAATCAGCTTCGGCATAACTCTTGCGATTCCTCACGCATTCGAGTCGTGGTGGACCGGTTCGTTGCCCGCGACGGACGGCCAGGCCGAACCGGCGGACCCTTCCCACCGACGCTGCTGACCTCAACTCCCCGGACCGGGGGTCTGGTTGTCACTCTCCAGTAGAGAGTGCCAACGTCATGTTTAGCACTCGCCCTAGGCGAGTGCAAGGAGAGGGCACCCGCCCGAACCCGCGCCGGACTAGCGCAGGCGGGCGGCGACCAGGTCGGCGAACCGGTCGGCGTTGGCGGGCTCGACGTCGAGGTAGAGGCCCGGCTCGATCAGCTCCAGCTCGCTGACCGCCCAGGCGCCGTCGTAGGGCAGCAGGTCGACGCGCGCGTACGCCAGGTCGGCGCCGCGCAGGTCCCGCGCCGCGGCCACGGCGGCCTCGGCGATCCTCGCCCGCTCGGGATCCAGTACGACGACGCGGCTGCTGCCGCCGTACTGCTCGTGCACGCGCACCTCGTCGGCGGCCACCGGGCCGAGGGCCTTGTCGACCTGGGAGGCGGCGCGGCCGTCGAGCACGTAGACCGACGTCTCGCCGTGCACGCGGATCTCGTCGGCGAGCGGCTGCACCACCCACGGCGCCGGGGCGAGGCAGTCCAGCCGCGGGTCCTCGAGCCGGTCGGCCACCACCAGGCCGACGCCGCCGGCGCCGGTGCGGGGCTTGACCACGACCGTGCCCCACCGGACGAACGCCTCCGTCAGCCCCTCCACGAGCGTCTCGTCGTCCAGCGGCAGGGTGGGCACCACCGGCAGGTCGGGGCGGGCGCCGGCCAGCTCGCCCAGGTAGGTCTTGTCGGCGTTCCAGGCGAAGACCTCCGCGCCGTTGAGCACGGGGGTCTCCCGTTCGACCGCGCGGGCCCAGTCCAGGAAGGCCGGCAGCCGCCGGTGGTAGTCCCAGGTGGAGCGCACGGCGACCAACTCAGCGGCGGCCCAGTCGACGGACCGGTCGTCCCAGCGGACCCACTCCGCGACGACGCCGCGGTCGACGAGCGCCTTGGTCAGCAGGTCGCCGCCGGCCTCGCCGTCCGGGAGCAGGGCATAGGTCGCGAGGAGCACGTCAGGCATGCGGCGAGCCTAGGCAGCCCGCCCACGGGCAACCTCATCGACCGGCGTCAGAGCCCCGACAGGGTGTTCCGCGTGCTGTCGGCCGCGGCCCTGTGCGCCTCGATGTTGACGTTCGAGTTCGGGAAGCGGTCCTGCGGCCGCTTCCAGCCGCCGGTCGAGCGGACCTCGGCGTAGACGAGCGCGGCGACGAAGAGCACCGCGACGGTGATGACGAATGCGATCCACATGGCTGACCCCCAGGAGCCTTGGGAACTGGACCGCCCACCCTAGGCGACCGGCTCCCCGCCGGTCGGGTCTTCCGTGACGTCGCCCACCGGGCCGGACGCCCCCAGGTCGGGCGGGTGGTGCCCGAACGGCACCGCGTCGTTCTCCCCCAGCGCGGTCAGCAGCGAGGGCAGCAGCGCCTTCGCGGTCCGCTTGTAGCCGGTCGCGCTGGGGTGGAACCGGTCCATGCTGAACATCTCCTCGGGGTTGGCCACGAAGTACGGGCCGACCACGTGCGCCAGGGAGATGGCGTGGGCGCCGCTGCGGACGGCGGCGGCCGCCTGGGCCGCGGCCAGCTGCCGCGACATCCGCGACCCGAGGGTGCGCAGCGGCTGCGGCACCGGCCGCAGCGCGCCGAGGTCGGGGCAGGTCCCGACGACCACGTGCGCCCCCCGCTCGCGCAGCCGCGCGATCGCCTCCTCCAGGTGCCGCACCGACGTGGCCACGGGGACCCGGTGGGTGACGTCGTTGCCGCCGACCACGATCACCGCGAGGTCCGGGGCGTAGTCGGGCGGCAGGGCGTCGATCTGCCCCGCGAGGTCCGACGACTCGGACCCGACCACGGCCCCGGTGTGCAGCCGCACGGAGCGCTGCAGCTCCTTGGCCAGGCCGCGCGAGAGCCGCCCGCCGAGCGTGTCCTTGCGCCGCTCGGCGCCCAGCCCGGCGGCGATGGAGTCGCCGAGCAGCAGCAGGTCGAGCGGGTCCCCGTAGGACTTCTTCCAGACCCGGTCGGCCCGCGGCGCGAGCTCCCCCAGCGGCTTGCCGATGGCGCGGCGCGCGATCGCCGCCTGGCGGGTCAGCAGCACCCGGGCGCCCCCGGCGGCGGCCCCGGCGACGAAGCCCGCGCCGGCGAGGGCGGTTCCCGCCATCACGGCGGTACGACGGGGGACCATGTCTCCTTTGTGCCAGACGGACCTGAACGGCCCGTGGCGCGCCGGTGGCCCGCCCCCTAACCGGCGGCGGCGACCACGACCGTCGGCTCGTGCCGCACCGGGAAGTTCACGGACGCGGCGATGAAGCAGTTCGCGCTCGCCTCGGCATGGATCTGCGTCGCCGCCCCGACCAGGCCGGCGTCGGTGATCGTCACCCGCGGCCGCAGCACCACCTCGACGAAGTGCCCGCCCTGGCCGACCTGGCTCATCGTGCCGACCGGCTCGTCGACGTACTCGGTGACGACGATCCCGTGGCGGACGGCCGAGTGCAGGTAGGAGAGCAGGTGGCACTGGGAGAGCGCCGCCACCAGCAGCTCCTCGGGGTTCCAGCGGGCCGCGTCGCCCCGGAACGTGGGGTCGGCCGAGGCCTCGAGATCCGGCTTGCCGGCCGCGGAGAGCAGGACGTCGCGGCCGTAGTCGCGGTAGCCGCTGGTCCCGCTGCCGCGGTTGCCCTGCCAGGCCACGTCGAGTCGGTAGTGATGGTCCACCCGACCGATCCTGCCGGAGCCCGTGTCAACCGTCGTGACCGCTCACCGGGAAACGGTGGCGAGAACAGGTTCTACTTGGCACCCTTGGGGTGTGACCGAGACCACATCCGCACCGTCCGAGGCGACGCCGTCGTCGCCGCGCCCGCTCAACCTGGCCGACGTCCTCGAGGCGATGGCCGACCGGATCCCCGACCGGACCGCCGTGTTCACGATGGCGCACGCCTACTCGTTCGCCGAGATCGACGAGCGCTCGACGCGCTTCGCCAACCGGCTGGTGGGGCTGGGCGTCCAGCCCGGCGAGCACGTCGCGGTGCACGCCCCGAACCGGATCGAGTGGGTGGACGCGTTCTACGGCTGCCTCAAGGCGCGCGCCGTCCCGATCAACATCAACTACAAGTACCTGCACGACGAGCTGGCCTACCTCTACGACAACGCCGACTGCGTCGCCGCGGTCATCGACCCGCAGTACGTCGACATGGTCGACGCCCTGGACCTGCCGACGCTGCGCACGAAGATCGTCCTCGACGAGACCTACGACGCCGAGCTCGCGGCCGCGTCGCCGGAGCGCCGGGTCACCGGCCGCAGCGGCGACGACCGCTACGTGATCTACACCGGCGGGACGACCGGCAACCCGAAGGGCGTGGTGTGGCGCCTCGAGGACCTGATGCGCAGCGCCCTCAACGCGGCGCGGTTCGGGGCGCCGATCGAGTCGGTGGAGCAGCTGGCCGAGGAGGCCGCGTCGGTCGAGACCCCGATGGTGCTGCTGGCGTGCGGCCCGATGATGCACGGCGGCAGCCAGTGGATCCTGGGCAACGGCCACGTCGCCGGCCAGACCGTCTCGCTCTACACGGAGCCGCACTTCGAGCCCGAGAAGATCCTGGACCTCGTGGAGGCCGGCGGGGTGAACTCCCTGACCTTCCTCGGCGACGCGATGGGCCGCCCCGTCGCCGAGGCGATCCTGGCCGAGCCCGACCGGTGGGACCTGAGCAGCCTGGCCGCCGTCTCCAACGGCGCGGCGCCGCTCTCGGACGGCGTGCGCGCGGAGATCCGCAAGGCGCTGCCGGGCCGGTTCATCCTCGACACCTACGGCGCCTCGGAGTCGGGCGCGGCCGGCTCCCGCGTCGACGACGGCACCGACGACGGGCCGGTCGGGGCCCCGAAGTTCGACGTCAACGACCAGATCGAGGTGTTCACCCCCGACATGAGGCCCGCCCCCGTCGGCGTCGACGGCATGCTGGGCCGCTCCGGCGCCGTGCCCCTGGGGTACTACAAGGACCCGGTCAAGACCGCCGCCACCTTCAAGGAGATCGACGGCGTGCGCTGGGCGATCCCGGGCGACTTCGCACGCCGCGAGGAGGACGGCAAGATCACCGTGCTGGGCCGCGGCTCGGTCTGCATCAACACGGGCGGTGAGAAGGTCCACCCCGAGGAGGTCGAGGCGGTGCTGCTGCGCCACGACGACGTCTTCGACGCGGTCGTCGTCGGCACCCCGCACGAGCGGTGGGGCCAGCAGGTGACGGCGCTGGTCCAGCGTCGCGAGGGCAGCACCATCGACGCGGAGGCGGTGCGCGAGCACTGCAAGGCGCTGATCTCCAACTACAAGGTGCCCAAGCAGGTGCTGTTCATCGAGGAGGTGCCGCGCACCCCGGTGAGCAAGGTCGACTACCCGGCCAGCGCCCAGCTGGCCGCGGAGCTGCTCGCCTGACCCACCCCGGACGCACGAACGCCCCGGTCAACGAGGACCGGGGCGTTCGTGGCGTTGCGGGGGTCCCGCCTCAGCCGTGCGGGTCAGCCACCGGCGACGGCCGGGATCACCGAGATCTGGGTGCCGTCCGGGGTGGGCGTGGCCAGGTCGTCGAGGAAGCGCACGTCGTCGTTGCCGACGTAGACGTTGACGAAGCGGCGCAGCTTGCCGTCCTCGTCGACGATCCGGCCCTTGACCCCGGCGAAGCGCGCGTCGAGGTCGTCGAGCACCTCGGCGAGCGTGCCGCCGTCGGCGCTCACCTCGGAGTCACCACCGGTGTAGGTGCGCAGGATGGTCGGGATGCGGACGCTGACGCTCACTGGCGAGCCCTCTCTCTGATGCAGTTCCGTGCCGGCTCGCGCTCAGGCGATGCCGGTGTCCTTGAAGGCCTGGTACGTCGGGGCGATCGTCGCCGCCGCGCCGACGCCGCCGGCGACCGCGTCGAGCGTCTTCAGCCCGTGGCCGGTGTTGATGATCACCGTCTCCAGGGTCGGGTCGAGCTGACCCGTCTCCACCAGCTTCTTGGTGACCGCGGTGGTGGTGCCGCCGGCGGTCTCGGTGAAGATGCCCTCGGTGCGGGCCAGCAGCACGATGCCGGCGCGGATCTCCTCGTCCGTGACCTCCTCGACGGCGCCACCGCTGCGGCGGGTGATGTCGAGGACGTAGATGCCGTCGGCGGGGTTGCCGATGGCCAGGCTCTTGGCGATGGTGTCGGGCTTCACCGGGCGGATCGCGTCGTGACCGGCCTTGTAGGCGGTCGCGACCGGGCCGCAGCCCTCCGCCTGCGCGCCGAAGATCCGGTACGGCTTGTCCTCGACCAGGCCGAGCTTGATGAGCTCCTGGAACGCCTTGTCGACCTTGGTCAGCTGGGAGCCGGAGGCGACCGGGATGACGACCTGGTCGGGCAGTCGCCAGCCGAGCTGCTCGGCGATCTCGTAGCCGAGCGTCTTGGACCCCTCGGCGTAGTAGGGGCGGACGTTGACGTTGACGAACGCCCAGCCCTCCTCCTCGCCGGCGATCTCGGAGGCGAGCTTGTTGACGTCGTCGTAGTTGCCGTCGACGGCGACCAGGCTCTCGGTGAAGATCGCCGAGTTGACCTGCTTGGGGTGCTCGAGGTTGCTGGGGATGAAGACGACCGTCTTGATCCCGGCCCGGGCACCGGCCGCGGCGACCGCGTTGGCCAGGTTGCCGGTCGAGGGGCAGGCGAAGACCTTCGCGTCGAGCTCGCGGGCGGCGCTGAGCGCGCAGGCGACGACGCGGTCCTTGAAGGAGTTCGTGGGGTTGGTCGAGTCGTCCTTCACCCACAGGCTCTCGATGCCCAGCTCGCGGCCGAGGTTCTCCGCCTTGAGCAGCCGGGTGAAGCCCGGCTCGGTGTTGGGGCTGGTCTCGATGTCCGCGGGCACCGGCAGCAGCGCCTTGTAGCGCCAGATGTTGCGGGGGCCGGCCTCGATCTCCTCGCGGGTCACGGCCGGGAACTCGTAGGCGATCTCCAGCGGGCCGAAACACTCCGGACAGGCGTAGAAGGGGCCGAGGGCGGTGCGGTGCGCGCACTCGCGGCACGCCAGGGCGACCGCGTTGCCGAAGGCACCCTCGCGGGGTCCGGCGACGACCGGGGTGGTGACGGCTTCGATCACAGGGGCGCTCATGGATCCTCCCTCTCATCTGTCCCGTCGCGTACCTCGCGCCGGGCCGGATTTGGCACCTTTTCCACGACTGCCGCACCAGCGTGCGAGCAGGGGGTTCGTGGCGGTTGCCGGGACTTCACTGGGCCGTTCCCTCAGTCCCTCTGGATGAGCAGGATCAATGTAAGGGTCGGCTGGCCCCTCGAAGAAATCGAGATTCCAGAATCCGATACGCGCGTCCGGATAATGAGACCGGCGTCGGTGGCCGGGTGCGGTCAGCCGCCCGCGCGGGCGGCCCGGGCGTCCCGGGTGAAGGCGCGCAGCAGGTCCATCACACCGGCCGGGCCGTGCACCACGACGTCGGCCAGCTCCAGCAGCGCGCTCTCCTCGCGGGAGGCCGAGCAGACCCGCAGCGCGGCCAGGCCGTGCTTCTCCAGCGTGGCCACCGCCTCGAACGCCTCGAGGTCGCCCAGGTCGTCGCCGGCGAAGAGGAAGCCCTCGGCGCCCAGCTCCTCGGCCAGGCGCTCGACCACCAGCCCCTTGTGGGCGCCGGACGAGCGCACCTCGATCACGTTGCGGCCGGGCTCCACGATCAGGCCGTGCCCGCTGGCCAGCGTGCGCAGCGGCGTCAGCAGCCGCTGGAAGGCGGCCTCGGGGTCGTCCAGCCGCCGGGTGTGCACCGCGACGGCCAGGCCCTTGTCCTCGATGTAGGCGTCGGCCGCGTCGGCCTGGCGCAGCACCCGCGGCAGCTCGCGCTCGAACGTGGCCAGGCCGCGGGGCGGACGCGGGCCGACGATCCGGCGCCGGTGGGAGCTCCAGCGCTCGTTGCCGTACTGGCCGAAGAGGAACAGCTCCTTGCCGGCGGCCCCGATCGCGTCCCCGACCTCCTCCAGCCCGCCCAGGTCCAGGGCCTGGCGAGCCGGTCGGCCGGTGATCACCGCGATGGCGGCGACCTCGGAGGCCAGGTCGACCAGCACCTCCCGCGCGTCGGGGTGGATGTGGGCCTTCGTCGGGTCGTCGACGATCGGTGCCAGCGTGCCGTCGAAGTCGAGTCCGATCACCGAGCCTGCCGCCGCGCGGACCAGCTCGGTGTATCGACGTTCACCCTCGATTGACGAGAACAGCACGCCACCCATCCCACCACGTGCTGTCGCAGCACGGGTGTCCGGGAGGTGAATCTCACCCCCGTTGGGGGCGGGTGAGCGCGATGCCGAGTCGGCACAAACTGACACGCCGAGTCGGCACAAACTGACAAGCCGCGCCCGCCGAGTCGGCAGAAGCTGACCTCCCCCGCTGCGCTCCTCCGGTCAGTTTCTGCCGACTCGGCCTCGCGGTCTGGCTCGCTGCGCTCGCTCGCCCGCCCGCAGGTCGGTCAGTCGAGACTGCCGGTGAGGATGATGGTGAGGTTGCTGATGCTCATGTCGCTGCCGGGGTCGGCCGGCACGACGCGCTGGATGCCCAGGTCGAGGGCGAGCAGCTTCGCCGCCTCCTTCATCCCGGGCGGGTAGTAGACGGTGGTGGCGACGACGGTGCCGTACCAGTTGTCGGCGGCGACGAAGCTCCAGCCCGCCGCGGAGGCACGGGCCCCGACCTCGCCGGCCAGGCCGGTGATCCCGGAGTTGTTGAAGACGACGACGCCCACCTCGCCGCGCTTGACCTGCGGCTTCGGCTTCTTGGTGGGCTTCTCGCTCGGCTTCTCCGCCGCGGCGTCGGTCGCGGCGTCGGTCGCGTCGTCGGTCGCGTCGTCGCCCGGTGCGGCGCTCGGCTCGGCGGAGGACTCGGCGCCGGGGGTGGTCGACGCCTCGTCGGAGACGGTGGTGATCTCGCGCTCGGTGGGCTCGACGTCACGGGTGGCGACGAACGCCACGGCCGCCACTGCGACCGCGACGATGCTCAGCAGCACCACCGGCGAGGGCAGTACGGCGCCGCGCTGGTCGCGCCGGCGGGGTCCGCGGTCCTCCGCGGACCGGGTGGGCCACGTGGGGAAGGTCATGGCCGCACTCCTTCCTGGAAAGCGGGTGTGCTCGCGATCAGATCTCGAAGCCGAGACGCCGCGCGGAGCGCTGGCGCTGGCGCTGGGAGCGCAGCCGGCGCAGCCGCCGCACCAGCAGCGGGTCGGCGGCGAGCGCCTCCGGTCGGTCGATCAGCGCGTTGAGGACCTGGTAGTAGCGGGTCGAGCTCATGTCGAACTTCTCGCGGACCGCCGACTCCTTGGCGCCGGCGTACTTCCACCACTGGCGCTCGAAGGCGAGGATCTCGCTGTCGCGCTCGCTCAGGCCCTCGGCCGTTCCGGCGGTCGCGGCAGCCTCGGCCTCGGCCGCGGCACTGCTCCGTTCGGCGTTCATCTGCGTCCTCCACCTCGCGTCGGGGTTCCGGGAGTCCCGACGCATCAACCCGGTTGTGTTCCCACACTGTAGACGTCGAATCACAGCAATGTCATTCACCGCGACACGCCACGCCGAGCCGGTACGTTCGGCCCCATGAGCGCGCCCGACGTCGGCTGGGGCATCCTGGCCACCGGCAAGATCGCCCACACCTTCGCGCGGGACCTGGCCCTGGTGGCCGACGCCCGGCTCGCCGCGGTCGGCTCCCGGCGCCTCGACTCCGCGCGGGCGTTCGCCGCCGAGCACGGCGACGAGGCCACCCGGGCGCACGGCTCCTACGAGGACCTGCTCGCCGACGACGCCGTGGACGTGGTCTACATCGCCACCCCGCACGCCTTCCACCTGGACAACGCGCGCGCCGCCTTCGCGGCCGGCAAGCACGTGCTCTGCGAGAAGCCGCTGACGCTGGACACCGCCGACGCCGCCGAGATGGTCCGGCTGGCGGGCGAGCACGACCGGTTCCTCATGGAGGCCATGTGGATGGCCTGCCACCCGGTCGTCCGCGAGCTGCGCGCGGAGCTGGCCTCGGGTCGCTTCGGAGCGCCGCGGCAGCTGCAGGCCCAGCTCGGCTTCCGGGTCGACGACGGCCCCGGGAGCCGGATGCTCGACCCCGCGCTCGGCGCCAGCGCGCTGCTGGACATGGGCGTCTACCCGCTGACCTTCGCCCACCTCATGCTCGGCCCCGCGGAGCGGCTCACCGCCGCCGCGACGCTGAGCGACCGGGGGATCGACCTCGACGTCGCCATCGCCGGCCGGTACGCCGGCGGCGCGCTCGCCGCGCTCAACGCGTCGATGACCTCGTGGTCGTCCCAGGACGCCGCGATCGCGACCGACCTGGGACGGATCGACGTGGGCCCGGCGTTCCACCACCCGGAGCGGGCGGTCTTCACGCCGTACGAGCCCATGCGCGGGCCCCAGCCCGACCGGGCGGTGACGCTGACCGGCGCCGAGCCCGTGATCGGCCAGGGGTACGGCAACGAGATCGCCGAGGTGAACCGCTGCCTGCGGGAGGGCCTGCGCGAGAGCCCGCTGATCCCGCACGCCCAGACGCTGGCCGTGCTGGGCCAGATGGACGACCTGCGGCGGCAGGTCGGGGTCGCCTTCCCCGGGGAGCGACCCACGCCCGGTTAGGGTGGGGGCGTGGCCCACGACCTGGTGATCGTTGCCAACCGCCTCCCCGTCGACCGCGTGACCGGCAAGGACGGTGAGGTGACCTGGCGCCGCTCCCCCGGCGGGCTGGTCAGCGCGATCGAGCCGGTGATGCGCGCCGGCAACGGCGTGTGGCTCGGCTGGCCCGGCGGCACCGAGCAGCACCTGGAGCCGTTCGAGATCGACGGGCTGCACCTGGTCCCGCTGTCGATGACGCAGGAGGAGATCGAGGAGCACTACGAGGGCTTCTCGAACGCCACCCTGTGGCCGCTCTACCACGACGTCGTCGCCAAGCCGGAGTTCCACCGCGAGTGGTGGGACCGCTACGTCAAGGTCAACCGCCGGTTCGCCGAGAAGGCGGCCGAGCTGGCCGCCGAGGGCGCCACGGTCTGGGTGCACGACTACCAGCTGCAGCTGGTGCCGCAGATGCTCCGCGAGCTCCGCCCCGACCTGCGGATCGGCTTCTACCTGCACATCCCGTTCCCGCCCGCCGAGCTCTTCGCCCAGCTGCCCTGGCGCCGCCAGATCCTCGAGGGCCTGCTCGGCGCCGACCTGGTCGGCTTCCAGCTGCCCGGCGCGTCCCAGAACTTCGTGCGGCTGGTCCGCCAGCGGGTCGGCCACCGCACGCACCGCGACCTGGTCTACCTGCCCGACGGGCGCGAGGTCCGGGCCGCCGCCTTCCCGATCTCGATCGACGCCGCCGGCTTCGAGGAGCTGGCCCGCTCCCCCGAGGTCGCCGAGCGCGCCAAGGCGATCCGCGAGGCGCTCGGCAACCCGCGCAAGATCTTCCTCGGCATCGACCGGCTCGACTACACCAAGGGCATCTACGCCCGGCTGCGCGCGTTCGGCGAGCTGATCCGCGACGAGCACCTCAGCGTCGAGGACGCGGTCTTCGTGCAGGTCGCGGTGCCCTCGCGGGAGCAGGTCGAGCAGTACCGGATCCTGCGCGACGACATCGACCGCCTGGTCGGCCGCCTCAACGGCGACCTGGGCCGGATCGGGCGGCCGGCGATCTCCTACCTGCACTCCTCCTACCCGCGCGAGGAGATGGCCGCGCTCTACCGCGCCGCCGACATCATGGTGGTCACGCCCTACCGCGACGGGATGAACCTGGTCGCCAAGGAGTACGTCGCCTGCCGGATCGAGGAGGACGGCGCGCTGGTCCTCTCGGAGTTCGCCGGCGCCGCCGACGAGCTGCGCCAGGCGTGGCTGGTCAACCCCTACGACATCAACGGCATGAAGGCCGCGCTGCTGGACTCCTACCGGGCGCAGCCCAAGGAGCTGACCCGCCGGATGCGGGCGATGCGCAAGCAGATCGCGCAGCACGACGTGAAGGCGTGGGCCGACAGCTTCATGACCGAGCTCGCGATCGAGCACCACGACTGACCGCGTCACATGGATCCTGGTCGGGTCCAGGCCCGAGAAGCGACCGGAATCCATGTGACGCGGGGCCCGCCGGCCCGGGACAACCGCCCGGACCCGGCCCCGGCGACCCACGACGGGTGTGAGCCGGGATACTTTTCGCTCATGGACCTGGTGCCCAAGCCCTCCCAGGTCGCTGCGGCAGCCGGCAACGTGGCGCACCGGGTGCTCCGCGGCGGCCTGGCCGACCTGCGACCGATGCCGCGCACGCTGATCGACGACGGCCCGCTGCGCGAGGTCTACCACTACCGGCCGCACGCGGACGGGCCCGAGTCGGGCGACCCGGTGCTGCTCGTCGCACCGCTGGCCGCGCCGTCGCTCTGCTACGACCTGCGCCGCGGCTGCTCGCTGGTCGAGCACCTGCTGGCCGACGGCCGCCCCACCTACCTCGTGGAGTACGGCGAGGTCTCGCTGCGCGACCGCGGGCTCGGCCTCGAGCGGTGGGTCGAGGAGGTCCTCCCGGCCGCGATCCACGCCGCGTTCCAGCACGCCGGCGGCCGCCCGGTGCACCTGGTCGGCTGGAGCCTGGGCGGCCTCTTCTCGCTGCTCACCCTCGCCGCGCGCCCCGGCGGCGCGCTGCCGGTGGCCTCGCTGAGCATGCTCGGCACGCCGGTCGACGTCGCCCGGGTCCCGCTGACCGCACCGTTCCGGCCGCTGCTCACCGCCGAGGACCTGCCCGCCCCCGTCACCCGGACCTACCGGCTCCTCGGCGGCGCCCCCGACCCGCTGGTCGGCTGGGCCGCCGGGCTCCCCCCGGTCGACCGCCTCGTGACCCGTCCGCTCGCGCTCGCGGCGCACGCCGACGACCGCGAGTGGCTCGCCCAGGTCGAGGCCGTCCAGCGGTTCACCGCCGCCATGACCGCCTACCCCGGTCGCGCCTACGGGCAGCTCTACCACCGCTTCGCCACCGGCAACCAGCTCGCCGGCGGCACCCTCGAGCTCGGCGGCCGCACCGTGGCGCTGGCCGACATCGACGTGCCGGTCCTGGTGGTCGCCGGCGCCCACGACACCATCGCGCCGCTCGAGGCGGTCCGCGCCGTCGTACCGATGCTGAGCGGGTCGCCGGAGGCGCAGCTGGAGGTGGTCCCCGGCGGCCACCTCGGCCTGCTCACCGGCCGCGGCGCCCGGGACTCGACGTGGCCGGCGCTGGACGAGTGGCTCTACCGCTGGTCGCCGCCCGGCGACCACCCGACGCTCGGCACCGACCCCCACCGCCGCCACTCGTCGGCCTCCTCCCGGACGTTCGGCCGGTGAGCGCCACCGTGCAGCCGGGGAACGCCCCCGGCACGTCCGCCGGTGCCCTGCCCCGCCGCGTCCGGATCGGCTACGGCGCCGGGTCAGTCGCGACCGGCGCGTTCGGCACCGTGCCCGGGCTGATGCTGCTGCCGTTCCTGACCGACGAGCTGGCCGTCCCGGCGCTGGTCGCCGGCGCGATCGTGCTGCTGCCGAAGGCCTGGGACGTCATCCTCAACCCGATCGCCGGCCGGATCAGCGACCGCAGCACGGACCCGCGCGGCCCGCGCCGCCCGTGGCTGCTGCGCGCCGGCGTGGTGCTCGCGGTCTGCTTCGCGCTGCTCTTCGCCGGCCCCGACCTGGGCTCGGTCACCGCGGACGCGGCCTGGGTGCTGGTCATGTTCGTGGCCTGCGCCAGCGCCTACGCGTTCTTCCAGGTGCCCTACGTGTCGATGCCCGCCGAGATCGCCGGCACCGCCGAGGAGCGGACCCGGCTGATGACCTGGCGGGTGGCGATCCTGGCGTTCACGATCATGCTCGCCGGCGCCAGCGCCCCCGCGCTGCGCGACGCGATCGGCGGCCGCGACGGCTACCGGGTGATGGGCGTGGCGATGGCACTGCTCATCCTCACCGGCGTGGTGCTCTCCTACCGAGGCACGCGGCACGCCCCGATCGGCGCGGTCGAGGCCGGGTCCGGCACGCTCCGCGACCAGCTGCGGATCGTCGCGGGCGCCCGTGAGTTCCGCGCGCTGCTGACCACCTTCGTGCTGCAGGCCCTCGCCACCGGCTGCATGCTCGCCGGCGTCGACTACCTGGCCGGCGACGTGCTGGGCAGGACCGGCGCGGCGACGATCCTCTTCGTCTGCTTCGTCGGCCCCGCCCTGCTGCTCACCCCTGCCTGGGCCGCGCTGGGCCACCGGGTCGGCAAGCGGCGCGGCTACGTGGCCGCCTCACTGGTACTGGCGCTGGGCGCAGCGCTGGCGGCGGTCGCCGGGCTGGTCGACGGGATGCCGGCGGCCGCGGTCTACGCCGCTGTCGGGGTGGTCGGTCTCGGCTACGCCGGCATCCAGGTCTTCCCGCTGGCGATGCTGCCCGACGCGGCGGCGGTCGACGCCCGGCGTACCGGCTCCTCGCGGGTCGGCGTCTACACCGGCGTGTGGACCGCGGGCGAGACGCTCGGCTTCGCGCTCGGGCCGGGCCTGTTCGCGGTGGTCCTCGCGATCGGCGGCTACCGGTCCAGCGCCGGCGCCGACGTGGTCCAGCCCGACAGCGCGCTGACCGCCATCACCCTCGGCTTCTCGCTGCTGCCCATGCTGCTGGTCCTGGCCAGCCTGTGGTGGCTGCGGGGCTACACGCTCGACGAGCAGACGGTCGACGCGACCGACACCACCCCCACCCCGGAAGGAACCGCATGACCCCCGAGGAGATCCGCGCCCGACTGCACGACTGGCAGGCCGGGGACCTGCCAGTCCACGGCGGCCGCACCCTCGCCTACGTGTACGACGCCGGGCTGGCCGACGTGGACGCACTGGCCCGCGAGGCCGTGGCCGCGTTCGCCGGCAGCAACGGCCTGGACCCGACGGCGTTCCCGAGCCTGCTGGCGATGGAGAACGAGCTCGTCGGCTTCGCCGCCGACCTGGTCGACGCCCCGGAGACGGCCGCCGGCACCCTCACCTCCGGCGGCACCGAGTCCTGCATGCTCTCCGTCCAGGCGGCCCGCGACGGTCGCCCGGACCTGGCCGCCGCCGGCACGCGCGCCTCGATCGTCGTCCCGGACACCGTGCACGCGGCGTTCCACAAGGCCGCGCACTACTTCGACATGGAGGTGCGGGTGGTCGCCACCCGCGCCGACCACCGCGCGGACCCCGCCGCGATGGCCGCGGCCTGCGACGACACCACGGTGCTCGTCGTGGTCAGCGCGCCGTCGTACGCGCACGGCGTGATCGACCCCGTCACCGAGATCGCCGCCGACGCCGCCGCGCGCGGCATCCGCTGCCACGTGGACGCCTGCATCGGCGGCTGGGTGCTGCCGTTCAAGGCGCGCCTGGGGCGCGAGGTGGCGCCGTGGACGTTCGCGGTCGAGGGCGTCACCTCGATCTCGATGGACCTGCACAAGTACGGCTACGCCCCCAAGGGCGCCTCGGTACTGCTGCACCGCACGCCCGCGCTGCGCCGCCCGCAGTACTTCGCCCACGCCGACTGGCCGGGCTACACGATGCTCAACGCGACGCTGCAGTCGACGCGCTCGGGCGGCCCCGTGGCCGGCGCCTGGACGACGGTCAAGGCGCTGGGCGTGGACGGCTACCTGGAGCTGACCCGCGCGGCGCTGGAGGCGACCGACCGGATCATCGCGGGCGTCGGCGGGATCGACGGCCTGACCGTCATCGGCGAGCCGGAGTCGACACTGGTGGCGATGGTCGCCGACGACGACCTCGACGTCTACACGGTGGCCGACGAGATGACCGAGCGCGGCTGGTTCACCCAGCCGCAGATGGCCTACCGCGGCCAGCCGCCGTCGCTGCACCTGTCGCTGTGCGCGGCGACCCTGGGCTCCGTCGACGAGTTCCTCGCCGCGCTGGCCGACTCGGTCGTCGCCGCGCGGGCCGCCGGTCCGGTCGCGGTGGACGCCGGGGTGGTCGACCTGCTCCAGGTCCTCGACCCGGCGACGCTGTCGGAGGAGGAGTTCGACGGGCTGCTCGCGGCCGGCGGGCTCGGCGGCGAGGGCGACGGCTCCGGCGGCCCGGCGCTGCCGAAGCGGATGGCCCCGGTGAACGCGCTGCTCGACGCGGCGCCGCCGGCGCTGCGCGAGGCCGTGCTGGTCGCGTTCCTGGACCGCCTGGCGCGGCCGGTGCGCGGCGCCGCTGCCCCGACCGGGGCCGGCGAGTAGTCCTCCGGTACTAGGCGACTCCGTACGCGTGCCCGATCCGCCGGGCACGCGCCGGACCGTAGATTCCCACCCGTGGGACGGCCCGGAGGCCGCGGCCACGTCCCCCGGAGGGAGGGGGACGACGCCGCAGGCGCCGGGACACGGCCCGACCCACAAGACCGAGTCGCCCACGGCGCGGGCCACCCCCTAGGGTCGGCGCCGTGGGCGGACTCGAGCAGCTCGTGCAGCAGGGCCTGATGGCCGAGGACTGGGCCGAGGCGCTGGCCCCCGTCGACGACCGGGTCGCCGCGCTGGGGACGTTCCTGCGCGCCGAGCTGGCCGCCGGGCGGCGCTACCAGCCCGCCGGGGACCGGGTGTTCCGCGCCTTCGCGCGGCCGCTGTCGGAGGTGAAGGTCCTGATCGTGGGTCAGGATCCCTACCCCAACCCGGCGCACCCGATCGGGCTCTGCTTCGCGGTGGAGGCCGGCATCCGCCCGCTGCCGCCGAGCCTGGTCAACATCTACAAGGAGCTCTCCTCCGACCTCGGCGTGACGCCGCCCGAGCACGGCGACCTGTCGGCCTGGACCGACCAGGGCGTGATGCTCCTCAACCGCGTGCTCACCGTTCGCCCCGGCGACTCCGGGTCGCACCGCGGGCAGGGCTGGGAGCACGTCACCGCGTGCGCGATCGAGGCGCTGGTACGCCGGGCCGAGGCGGGCGCGCCGATGGCGGCGATCCTGTGGGGCGCCGACGCCCGCGGCCTGGCCAAGCACCTCGGGCCGGTGCCGTACGTCGAGTCGGCGCACCCGTCCCCGCTGTCGGCGTACCGGGGGTTCTTCGGGTCGCGCCCGTTCAGCAGGGTCAACGAGCTGCTCGTCGCGCAGGGCGCGGAGCCGGTGGACTGGTCGCTGCCCGCCTGAGCGCCGGAGGCCGCTACAGCCCGACGCGGAGGACCGTGGACGACGACACCGGCGCGGCCGGCTCGGTCAGGCCGCCGAGGAAACCGGAGGCGACGGCGATCAGGAGCAGGGGCGCGAGCACGGAGCGCGGCGCGGCCCGGCCCGCCCGGCAGGCCTGGAAGTAGCCGGTCGAGCAGTACGCCGCCAGCGCGGCGAGCTGGGCGGCCGAGAAGCCGAGGGACAGCACGCGCTCGACGTCGGCGGGTCCGATCAGAAGATCGACGAGTTGCACCGACGCGGCTGCGCTGATCAGTACCCACACCGCGACCAGCCGCACGGTGCGCCCGCGGAGCACGCCGTCGGCGACCCATCGGACCACCACCACCGTGAGCGCGATCGAGGCGAGGATCCACGGCGCGCCGGATGAGCTCGGGCCCCGCACCACCAGCGCGCACACCTGGCCGGCGAGGAACAGCCAGGCCATCGCCCAAGCGGCGGTCGGGAGCCGGTCGATCGCGGGCCGCGTGTCGAGGGCCGTCATGCCCTCACCCGCCGGCGCTCGGCGGCCGGCTGCGGCCGGCGGCGTCCCGCTGTCCGGTCGGCCCTGCGCAGCAGCACCGCGCCGCCGGCCAGCAGCCCGACGAAGACCCCGAGGCCGACCCACCGCCACGGCCGGCGCGGGTCGCTCGTCCCGACCGGGGCCACGGGGTCCCGCAGCGGCTCGGCCCACAGGTCGAGCGCGAGGACCGGCGTGTTGACCTGGTCGCCGCTGCCGGCCAGGTCGATCGTCTCGACGCCGCCGTCGGTGGTGTCGACGACGTACACCTCGCGCCGGTAGTTGCCCAGCACCACGTGCGTCGCGTCCCGCCAGGCGAGGAACTCGCCGACCGGGCTGGAGTCGGGGAGGCCGATCGCGCGCGTCGCGGCGGCGGAGGTCGCTCCGACGTAGAGCCGGTCGTCGGGACCGAGGTAGGCGAACCCGGCATCACCCGGGGCGAAGGAGGCCAGCGAGACCTTCCGCGGCAGGGTCACCGTGGCCCGGTCGCCGGTCGCCGGGTCGGCGCGGAACACCCGGTGGCCCCTGGACCAGACGACGCCACTGTCGGCGTACCCGAGGGTGGGCAGCCAGTAGTGGCCCGGCTCCTCCAGCACGTGAGGGGAGCCGTCGGCCGCGTCCCAGGCGACGAAACGGTGCCCGCGGTTCCCGTTCCGGGGCCGGTCGGGCGTCTCGTAGCTGGTCAGCAGGTAGCGGGAGTCGCGGGAGAAAGCGAGGTCCGAGAAGGTCGGACGGACCCGGTCGAAGCCCGGGACCGCGAGGTCGCGCACCCTCCCGGTGGTCGTGTCCAGCACCGACCAGCCTGCCAGCGGCGCCCCGAGGCCGCCCAAGCCCTCCCGCCCGCGCGCCTTGGCGGGCCGGACCCACGCGAGCCACCGGCCGTCCGGAGACACCGCGACGCCCCCTTCCAGGCTCCAGTCGTTCGGCCAGAACCCGGCGTCCAGCCAGGACGAACGGCCGTCGAGGGCAGAGGTCCAGAAGAAGGCGAGGCGATCTCTCGAGTCGCGGAGCCCGACCGGCATGGTCCGTGTGGCGACGCCGAGGGCGGCGACCGGCTCGCGGGGCACCCTGGGCTCCGACCAGGCGCCGGGCGCGTTCACCGCGCTCGGCAGCCGCGGCTCGACCTCGGCGTCGGCAACGGCCGCGGGCGCCGACAGGCCCGAGCCGACCAGCACGACGGCGACGCCGACGAGCAGCGCGCGGAGCGGCCGCCGGCGTACGAGATCCCCACGGCCACGCAGCACGGTCGCCAGTGTGGGGCAGGCCCCGCGCGCCGGTCAGCGCATTGCCCAAAGCCGCCCACGGGAATATAGTTCAATGTTCAACCATTGGAGTGAACATGAATGCGATGCCCGCCCTCTACATCGGCCACGGCGCTCCCCCGCTGCTCGACGACCCGATCTGGTCGGGGCAGCTGGCTGCGTGGGCCTCCGACCTGCCGCGGCCGAAGGCGATCCTGATCGTCAGCGCCCACTGGGAGTCCGCCCCCGTCTCGCTCACCGCGTCCGGCGCCGACCTGGTCTACGACTTCGGCGGCTTCCACCCCAAGTACTACGCGATGACCTACCGCACCCCCGACGCCACCGCCCTGGCCAGCCGGATCGCGGCGATGATGCCGGACACCGAGCCGGTGCACCAGCACACCTCGCGCGGCCTCGACCACGGCGCCTGGGTGCCGCTGCGGATCATGTACCCCGACGCCGACATCCCGGTGCTGCAGATGTCGCTGCCCACCCACGACCCCGAGCGGCTGCTCCGGCTCGGCGAGCGCCTGCGGCCGCTGCGCGAGGAGGGCGTGCTGATCATCGGCTCCGGGTTCCTCACCCACGGCCTGCCGTTCCTCACGGAGTTCCGGATCGACGCCGCCGCCCCCGGCTGGTCGACCGACTTCGACGCCTGGGCCGGCGAGGCGCTGGCCCGCGGCGACGTGGACACGCTCGCCGCCTACCGGTCGAAGGCACCCGGGATGCCCTACGCGCACCCGACCGTGGAGCACTACAGCCCGCTCTTCGTCACCCTCGGCGCCGCCACCGACGCCGCGACCCCGGGGATCCAGGTGATCGACGGCTTCTGGATGGGCCTGTCGAAGCGGTCGCTCCAGGTCGCCTGACCCCACCACCGCGAGTCGGCAGAAACTTTCTGCCGACTCGGCACTGGGATCGGCGAGTCGGCAGAAAGTTTCTGCCGACTCGCGCACTCGGCCTCAGCGCAGCGCGTCGACCAGGCTCACCGCGCTGCTCAGCACCCGGTTGTCCTCGCGCTCGGGCGTGAAGCCGAGCCGGACCATGACCAGCCCCTCGGACGGGACGACGACGATCCACTGGCCGTCGTGGCCCTCGGCGAAGTACGCGTCGGCCGGCAGCCCCGGCTCGACCAGGGCGCCGTCCGGGGCGGCGTTGGTCCACCAGCTGCGGCCGTAGGGCTCGTCCTCGAAGCTCTCGACGTCCACCGCGGTCGCCGACTCCTCCATCCACCCCTCCGGCAGCAGCCGCTCGCCCTCCCACACGCCGTCCTGGAGGGCGAACTGGCCGATCGCCGCCCAGTCGCGCGGCGAGGCCCACAGGTACGAGCTGCAGACCGGGGTGCCGGTCGGGTCGGGCTCGAGCACGGCGCTGCCCAGGCCCAGCGGGGCGAAGACCGTCTCCCTCGGCAGGTTCGGGCCCAGCCCGGTGCGCTCGGCCAGGATGTCGCAGAGCAGCGTGGTGCTCCCCGAGGAGTACTGCAGGTAGGTGCCCGGCCGGTGCGCCAGCCCCTGGCCGGCCACGTAGGCACCCATGTCCGGCTCCAGGTAGAGCATCCGCGTGATCGGGGTGTTGAGAGCGTAGGTCTCGTCCCACTCCAGCCCGCTGGTCATCTGGAGCAGGTCGCGGACCGTGATGCCGGCCCGCTCGTCGGTCCACTCCGGGCGCAGCCCGTCCTCGTCCAGCGCGAGCTCGCCGTCGTGGACGAGCCGTCCGACGATCAGGTCGGTCACGCTCTTGGTCATCGACCAGCCCAGCTGCGGCGTGGTCGCGTCGAAGCCGTCGGCGTAGCGCTCCGCCACCAGCTCGCCGTCCTTCAGCACGACCACGGCGCGGGTGCCGAGGTCCTCCCGGTCGCTCGCGGGGAGGTCGTCGCCGAACGCCGCGGCGAGCGCCTCCGCCACCCCGGGCGGCACGTCGCCCGGCGCGGCCGCCGCGGCGTACGGGTTGGCGCCGGGGACCTCGACCGGCTCGGGCAGGTCGGGGCGCTCGTCGGCGAGGGTGCAGCCGTAGCCGGGGGCGTACCACGCGTGCTGGCGGGCGAGGGCGCCGAGGATGCTGCCGGTGGTCTCGTCGCCGTCGGCCGAGGTGCGCACCACGGGCACCAGCGGGTTCGGGGGCAGGTCGCCCTCGGGATCGCCGCGTCCGGCCACGCGGTCGAGCGCGCAGGCGTTGTGCGCGGCGTACCCGGTGCCGGTCAGCAGCAGCGGGCGCTGCCACCAGTAGGCGGCGACGAGGGCGACGACGAGGAGGGCGACGATGCCCAGGACGATCTTGCGGGACCTGCTCACCCGCGGATCGTAGTGGCGGCCGTCACAACGACCGCCCCGCCCGGGGGGGTCGAGCCCGTCGAGACCCTCAGCGCCCGCGGCGCGCGTTCAGCGCGCGGACCTCCTCGCGCAGCCCCGCCACCTCGGCCTCGAGCTCGAGGACGCGGGCCACGCCGGCCAGGTTGAGCCCCTCGGCCAGCAGCTCCCGGATGCGCCGGAGCACGGCGACGTCCTCGTCGCTGTAGAGGCGGGTCCCACCGGCGGTGCGGGCGGGGGTGACCAGGCCGCGGCGCTCGTAGACGCGCAGGTTCTGGATCTGCAGCGAGGACATCTCCGCGGCGACGGAGATCGCGAAGACCGCGCGCGTGCGCTCCATGACCCGCCACCCCCTTCCGTCCGGCACCGGCCCGTCGATCCCGACCATGCTACTTGACACGAACGGAATAGAAGATCTATATCAGTGGTTACACATTCAGTACCGCTGACCACCACCAAGGAGGACCGCCATGCTGCTGCGCACCACCGACCCGTTCCGCGACTTCGACCGCCTGACCGCCCAGCTCCTGGGTGGCTCCTCCGGCACCACCAACCGCCCGGCCGTCATGCCGCTCGACGCGTGGCGCGAGGGCGAGCGGTTCGTGCTCGAGTTCGACCTGCCGGGCGTCAGCCCCGAGAGCATCGACATCGACGTCGAGCGCAACGTGCTCACCGTCCGCGCCGAGCGCGCCAACCGCAACGGCGACTGGCAGCACCTAGCCGCCGAGCGCACGCACGGCCAGTTCACGCGCCAGCTCGTCCTCGGCGACAACCTCGACCTCGAGGGCATCGAGGCCGGCTACGAGAACGGCGTGCTGCGGCTCGTCGTGCCGATCGCCGAGCGGGCGAAGTCCCGCAAGATCGAGATCGCCGGCGTCACGCCCGCCGAGCAGCCGGTGCCGATCGAGTCCTGACCGGGCGAGCAACGCGAAGGGGGCGGCCTCCGGGCCGCCCCCTTCGTCGCGCTCACCGGCGCGGTCAGCGCACGCGGAGCCGCTTCATCAGCTTCAGGCTGGACAGCATCTGCTTCACGTAGGCGTCGTAGCCCTGGCCCGGCCGCGGCCCCATCACCTGCTTCTTCAGCACCGCGACGTTCTTGACGTCGGTGTACTTCAACAGGCCCTGGTCGCCGTGGCGCGCGCCGACGCCGGAGTTCTTCACCCCGCCCGACGGCGTGCCCTTGGAGGCGTACGCCGTGGCCAGCGCGTCGTTGATGTTGACGTTGCCGGACTCGATCCGCGCCGCCACCGCCTCGGCGCGGGCCAGGTCGGTGCCCCAGACGGAGGCGTTGAGCCCGTAGTCGGTGTCGTTGGCGAGCTTGATCGCCTCGTCCACGGTCCGGTAGCGGTGCAGCGCGACCACCGGCCCGAAGGTCTCGGTGCAGCCGGCCTTCATGTCGGTGGTGACCCCCTCCAGCACCGTCGGCTCGAAGAACGCGGGCCCGATGTCGGGGCGCGCGCGGCCGCCGGTCAGCACCGTCGCGCCCTTGGCGACCGCGTCCTCCACGTGGGAGGCGACGCGGTCGCGGTGGTCGGCCGAGACCAGCGAGCCGATCTCCGGGCCGAAGTCGTACGCCGCCCCGATCCGCAGGTGCGCGGCCCGCTCGACGAAGGCGTCCCTGAGCTCGTCGTACCGGCTGTCGGGCAGGTAGATCCGCTCGATGTGCATGCAGATCTGGCCGGTGTTGCCGAAGACGCCGAAGGTGGTGCCCTCGACCCACTCCTCGACGTTGACGTCGTCCAGGACGATCATCGGGTTCTTGCCGCCGAGCTCGAGGCAGCAGCCGATGAGGTTGCGCCCGGCGCGCTCACCGATCACCCGGCCGGTCGCGGTGGAGCCGGTGAACATGATGTAGTCCGCGTTGTCGATGAGCGTCGGCCCGACGTCCGGCCCCTCGCCGCAGACCACCTGGAAGAGGCCCTCGGGCAGGCCGGCCTCCTCGAGCAGCGCGATGCCGTAGAGCGGGGAGAGCGCCGTCTTGTTGTCGGGCTTGACCACCACCGCGTTGCCGGCCATCAACGCCGGGATGGCGTCGGAGAGGCCCGTCGCGAACGGGAAGTTCCACGGCGCGATGATCCCGACGACGCCCTTGGGGACGTGCACCTCCGTGGAGGTGGAGACGAACGGCACCGGGCCACCGCGCTTGACCGGGGCCAGCACCTTCGGCGCGCGCCGCAGGTAGTGGCTGATCACCATCGGCGGGTCGCAGGTCTCCTCGATCGCCATCCGCCGGTTCTTGCCGCTCTCGGCCTGGATCAGGTCGGCGGTGGTGTGCGCGTTGTCGACCAGCAGGGCGTGGGCGCGGTCGAAGACCTCCAGGCGCCGCTCGAGCGGCCACTGCGCCCACAGCCGCTGGGCGGCACGGGCCTTCGCGAAGGCCACCTCGATGTCCTCGGGCGTGGACTGCGGCAGCTCGACGAGCACCTCGCCGGAGTAGACCTCGGTGAGCTTCCAGGTGGCGCCGCCGGAGCCGGGGACGCGGGCGACGAGGCGCTCGAGGAGCTCGTCGGTCAGGCTCGCGGGGCGCGCGGGGCCGCTCACACCCGCCCCAGGATGAAGTCGACGGCGCGCTCGCCGATCATGTAGCAGGGCGCGTTGGTGTTGCCGCCGGTGATCGACGGCATGATCGAGGCGTCCGCGACCCGCAGGCCCTCGACGCCGCGGACCTTGAGGTCGGGGCCGACCACGGCCCGCTCGTCCACGCCCATCCGGCAGGTGCCGACGCCGTGGTAGACCGAGATGGAGCGCTGCTTCATCGCGACCCGCAGGTCCTTGCCGTTGGCGAGCTCGGGGCCGGGGTGGATCTCGGCCTTCACACCGCCGCCGAACGCGGCGCCGGCCATGATCTCGCGGATCATCTCGCTGCCCTGGGCGAGCACCTCGGCATCGTCGGGGTGGGTCTGGTAGCCGTAGTCGATCAACGGGGCGACCGTGGCGTCGGCGGAGGCGAGCCGGATGGTTCCGCGGCTCTTCGGGTAGATCAGCGTGGAGAAGACGGTCAGCCCGGGGCGCGGGTCGGGCATGTGCCGGACCGGCTCGTCGGTCGGGGGGCTCGGGTAGATCCACGGCAGCGCGTGGAGCTGGATGTCCGGGATGCCCTCGGCCAGCGAGCTGCGCACGAAGCCGACCGACTCGAAGACGGAGTCGTCGAGGAACGAGCCGCCGATGGTCCAGTCGCGGAGCACGCCCTTGGCGAAGGTCCACGGGTTGCCCTGGAACTCCACCGACGGGACGTGGAACGACATCGGGTGGAACATGTGGTCGTGCAGGTTGTCGCCGACCGGCAGGTCCGCGACCACGTCGATGCCGAGGCTGGCCAGGTGCTCGGCGGGGCCGACACCGGAGACCATGAGCAGCTGCGGGGAGTTGATGAAACCGGCGCTGAGGATGACCTCCTTGGCGGCCCGGATCATCCGGCGGGTGCCGCCCTTCTTGCCCTGGTCGAGGACCTCGACGCCGGTGGCGCGGCCGTTCTCAATGACGACACGGGTGGCCAGCACCTCGGTCTGCAGCTCGAGGGTCGGCGGGTTGAGGTGGTGCACGTAGCCGCGGGAGGAGGAGTAGCGCAGTCCGTCGGCGACGTTCTGCTGCATCCGGGCGATGCCCTCCTGCTCGGCGGCGTTGTAGTCGTCGAGGATCTTGACGCCGAGCGTGTCGGCGGTCGCCTGGATGAACTGGAGCGTCGCCTCCTGCGGCTTCCTCTTGCGGCCGATCTTGATCGGGCCGCCGGCGCCTCGGTACTCGTTCTCGCCGTCCTCGAAGTCCTCGTACCGCTTGAACGCCGGGTTCACGTCGTCGGCCGACCAGCCGGCGTTGCCCTCGGCGGCCCAGGAGTCGTAGTTGGCGCGGTTGCCGCGGACATAGACCATGCCGTTGACCGAGGAGGAGCCGCCGACGACCTTGCCGCGCGGGACCGGCATCCGGCGGCCGTCGAGGCCGGGCTGCGGGACCGAGCGGTAGCCCCAGTCGAACTTCGCCTCGAGGCTGGGCTCGGAGTGCATCGGGCCGATCATGCCGGGCTTCTTGGTGAAGTAGCCGTGCATGCCCTTGTCGTCGGACTTGCCGGCCTCGAGCAGGATCACGCTGGCGCCGGACTCGGCCAGCCGGCCGGCGATGATCGATCCGGAGCTGCCCGAGCCGACGACGACGTAGTCGGCCTCGTTGCTGTACGGCGCGCGCTTGGCCATGTGCTGTCCCATCCTCGTCGACCGGGTCCCCCGCGGGCCCACTATGAGCCCCGTCACTGTAACGCGTTCTACTTTAGACGTACATGTCTCAGATCCGCACGAAAGTCTTTCGCTTCGCGGACGGTGGGAATCGCGGGCGGCGGGACCGGTCGGCGGGCGCGCGCCGCCGCCGTCAGATGACGTCGCGGCGACGGAAGCCGGCGAAGGCGACGGCGACCAGCGCGGCCGCGATGAGGCACAGCCAGCCCAGGCTGGCCCAGCTCGGGTCGGGCGCGGTGACGTTGGGGACGTGGCGGAGCGGGCTGATGTCGAGGGCCCAGTCGGGCAGGTTGAAGGTCGGCCCGAGCAGCGTGAGCCCGAAGGTCGCGATCACGCCGACCCAGGCCGCGAGCCGGACCACTGGGCGGGCGCCGACCACCGCGAGCGCGATCCCGACCAGGACCCACACGGCCGGGATCGTGACGACCGCCTGGCGGATGACGTCGCCGGTGGCGATGGTGTCGTCGCGGCCGTGGGCGACCAGGCCGAGCGTGGTGCCGGCGATGACCATCGCGAGCGCCGGGCCGACCAGCGCGATGATCGCGTTCGAGGCCAGGTACGTGTGCCGCCGCAGCGAGGCGGCCAGCAGCGGCTCGACGCGGAAGTCGATCTCCTCGGCGTAGACCGCCAGCGCCACCTGGACGCCCATGACCGCGGCGATGATGGCGATGATCTGCAGGATCGTGGCCAGGAACGCGAACGTCAGGTCGGAGGCGCTGGCCGCGCCGGAGGCGAGGATCCGGGCCACGCCGGGGTTGTCGGTGATGATGTCGCCGATCGAGGTGGCCAGGGTGCCGAAGAGCAGCCCGAGGCCGGCGAACGCGATCAGCCAGGCGATCGTGGAGCCGGCGTTGAGCTTCAGCGCCAGGCCCCACACGTTGCCCGCGAGGCCCGCCTCCGCGGGGCCGGGCCGCTGGGCGACCATGCCCTGGCCGAAGTCCCGGCGCTCCTGCAGGGCGAACGCGGTCGCCACCAGCAGCACCGCGAGGGCCACGGCCAGCAGCAGCGGCCACGGGTCGTCGTCGATGGCCGGCCCGGCCTTCTCGAGCCACCCGAACGGGGTGAGCCAGGTGACCCAGTCGGCGGCGCTGGAGGTGTCGATGTAGCCGCGCAGCACGTAGAAGACGCCGAGCGTGCCGATCCCGATGCTGGACGCGGTGCGGGCGTCCGACCCGAGCTGGGCGGCGATCGCGGCGACGCCGGTGAAGACCAGCCCCGACGCGGTGAAGGAGGCGGACAGGATCGCGGTGGCGGTGATCCCGCCGCCGCAGGCGATGGTGACCAGGAAGCAGACGACGCCGATCGCGATCGACCCGATCGTGGCCATCGCCACCGCGACCGCGAGCCGGGAGCCGCGGGCGATGACGCCCGAGGCGATCAGCTCCGCCTGCCCGGAGTCCTCGTTGGCCCGGCTGTTGCGGACCACCGTCAGGACCGCCATCAGCCCGGCGAAGAACGCCCCGAGCTGGCCGGCGCGCCAGGCGTTGAAGCCGTCCGCGGTCATCAGGTCCCGGGCCGGCCCGAAGATCAGGGACAGCGCGGGGTTGGCGCCCAGCGAGGTCGACAGCGCGACGCGGTCGGACTGGTCGGGGAAGATCCAGGCGTAGGCCAGGATCGAGGACGCCGAGAGCGCCGAGATCAGCACGACCCAGGGGGCGATGTTGCGGACGTCCTGGTGCATCGAGACCTTGAGCAGCGGACGGAAGCCGACCAGCCCGCCGCCCCGGCGGGTGCGGCGGGCGCCCGCGGCGCCGGGAGCGGCCGTGGCGGCGCTCACCTCGCCACCCCCTCGACCTCGCCGGCGGGGGCCCGGCCGTCGGTGTCGTAGTGCCGCAGGAACAGGTCCTCCAGCGAGGCCGGCGACACGGTCAGGTGCGACATCCGGTGCGGCACCAGCTCGGCCATCGCGGCGTTGACCCGGTCGGGCTCGACGGTCGCGGTGAGCCGGTGGTGCTCGTCGAGGACGGCGTCGTGCAGCACGCTGAGCGCGTCCAGGTCCGCCGGCGGGTCGGCCAGCGTGGCGGTGATGGTGACCCGGGACTGCCCGCGCAGCTCCTCCAGGGTGCCGGTCTGCACGATCCGGCCCTGCCGGATGATGCTGACCCGGTCGGCCAGGGCCTCGACCTCGCTCATGATGTGACTGGAGAGCAGGATCGTCTTGCCGGCCTCCTTCTCCTTGCCGACCTCGTCCTGGAAGACCGCCTCCATCAGCGGATCCAGGCCCGAGGTGGGCTCGTCGAGGATCAGGAGCTCCACGTCGGCGGCCAGGGCGGCGATGATCGCGACCTTCTGCCGGTTGCCCTTGGAGTACTGCCGGCCGCGCTTCTTGGGGTCCAGCTCGAAGCGCTCGATCAGCTCGTCGCGGCGACGCTTGTCCAGGCCCCCGCGCAGGTTGCCGAGCAGGTCGATCGCCTCGCCGCCGGACAACCCCGGCCACAGCACCACGTCGCCGGGGACGTAGGCCAGGCGCCGGTGGAGCTCGACCACCTCGCGCCACGGGTCGCCGCCGAGCAGCTCGACCGAGCCGCCGTTGGCGCGCAGCAGGCCGAGCAGCACCCGGATGGTGGTGGACTTGCCGGCGCCGTTGGGGCCGAGGAAGCCGTGCACCTCGCCGCGGGCGACCTCGAGGTCCAGGCCGTCCAGGGCCTTGAACGAGCCGAACTTCTTGACCAGCCCCTGCGTGCGCAGGGCGGGTTCGGGGGTGGTGCTCATGGCGTCGTGATCCTTCCGGGGAGTGGGTCCACTGGTCAGTCGCTGGCGAGATCGTCGCGCAGGTAGCGGGTCAGGGTCGGGGTGACGAGCCGGGCCAGCCGGTCCGCCGAGGCGCTGGCCAGCGGCTCGACGCCGATCACCCGGCGCAGCAGCGCCAGGCCGAGGATCTGGCTGGCGACGAGCGCGACCCGGAGGTCGGCGTCGGGCGCGTCGGGGTCCTCCAGGAGCGCGCGGGCCACGACCCGGAACAGGTTCGTGCCGGCGTACTCGCGGACCAGGTCGGTGGCCGCCGGGTCCGCGACGACCTGCCGGAGGAACCCGGCGAGGGCGGCCCCGGTCTCCGGGGAGTCCCAGAGCCGGAGCACGGTCCGCGCCAGCAGGGCGGCCGGCTCGCCGTCGGCGTCGGACGTCAGCGCGCCGAGCACCTGCTCGGGGTCGAACGGGAAGTCGACGGCCGCACGGAAGAGCTGCTCCTTGGTGCCGAAGTAGTGGTGCACCAGCGCGGGGTCGACGGCCGCCTCGGCCGCCACCGCGCGGATCGTGGTCCCCGCGAAGCCGCGCTCGGCGAACAGCCCCCGCGCGGCGGCGAGGATCCGCGCGCTGGTCTCGGCGCGCCCCGGCCGCCGGCCGGCCCGGCTCGCGGTGCTGTCCTCGGCCATCGGAGCGCCTTCCCTCAATTCAACGGACGTTGAATTACAGCGTAGGCCCGGACCGGACGCGGCGGCAAGCCCCTGCCCAGGTCGCGGTGCCGGGGGCCGGGGGCGGGGTGGGATGATGCGCGCATGCAGATCCTGTCGGTGCAGTCCTCGGTCGCCTTCGGCCACGTCGGCAACTCCGCGGCGGTCTTCCCGCTGCAGCGCCTCGGCCACGAGGTCTGGCCGGTCTTCACCGTGCACTTCTCCAACCACACCGGGTACGGCGCCTGGCGCGGCCCGCTGCTGGACCCGGCCGACGTGCGCGAGGTCGTCATCGGCATCGAGGAGCGCGGCGCGTTCGCGAGCGTCGACGCCGTGCTCTCCGGCTACCAGGGCTCCCCCGAGATCGCCGACGTGATCCTGGACGCCGTCGCCCGGGTCAAGGCCGCCAACCCCGCGGCGACCTACACCTGCGACCCGGTGATGGGCAACGCCAAGTCCGGCTGCTTCGTGAACCCCGCGATCCCGCCGATCATCTGCGAGAAGGTCGTGCCCGCCGCCGACATCGTCACGCCGAACCAGTTCGAGCTCGGCTTCATCACCGGCCACGACTCGCTGGGGGAACCCTCCCCGCTGGCCGCCATCCTGGAGGCCGCCGACGAGGTCCGCGCCCTGGGCCCCTCCACGGTGCTGATCACCTCCGTCGACCGGGACGACACCCCGGAGGACGAGATCGAGATGATCGCCGTCACCGGCGACGGCGCCTGGTCGGTGCGCACCCCGCGGCTGCCGCTCAAGGCCAACGGCTCCGGCGACGTCACCGCCGCCCTCTTCACCGCCCACCTGCACACCACCGGCTCGCCCGCCGACGCGCTGGGCAGGACCGCCGCGTCGATCTTCGGCGTGCTGGAGGAGACGCTGGCCTCGGGCCACCGCGAGCTGCAGATCATCGCGGCCCAGGAGGTCATCGCGAACCCGCCGGCGCGGTTCGAGGTCGCGCAGGTCCGCTGACCCGACGCTCGGGTACCCCCGCGACGGCTCTACCATGGCCGTGCGCCTCCGAAGGACGCGCAGGCCGCGTTAGCTCAGTTGGCAGAGCGTTCGTCTTGTAAACGAAATGTCGCGAGTTCGACTCTCGCACGCGGCTCCACCAACGGCCAGGATCCGTCGGGGCCCCCTCCTACCGTCCCGGCATGCGCACCTGCCGGCGATGCGGCGCCGACCTGACGAAGCCTTCGCAGAAGGTGTTCTGCGGCACGGAGTGCCACCAGGCGTTCGCACGGGCAGAGCGAGTCGCGGCGTGGCTCCGGACCGGGGCGGCCAGCACCTCAAGCCTGCCCGGCCACTACATTCGCGAGCACATCGCGGGCGAGCAGGACGGGCGCTGCGCGCTCTGCGGGATCACGGCCGAGTGGCAGGCCAGGCCGCTCGTCTTCATCCTCGACCACGTCGATGGCGACTCCACCAACAACGCGCGCGACAACCTGCGCCTCGTCTGCCCGAACTGCGACTCCCAGCTGCCCACCTTCAAGGCGCGCAACCGCGGCAACGGCCGGCACATGCGGCGCGCCCGGTACGCCGCCGGCGACTCGTACTGACGCCGTGAGTCCGCCACGTCGGCGGGCACGGCTAGCCTCGGCCCCGTGGACCTGCCCGTGATGCCGCCCGTCCAGCCGATGCTCGCCAAGGCCGTCAAGGGCGTGCCCGACCCGGCGGGGCTCGACGAGCGCGGGCTGTCGTTCGAGCCGAAGTGGGACGGCTTCCGGTGCCTGGTGTTCAAGGACGGCGACGAGGTGGAGCTGGCCAGCCGGAACACGAAGCCGCTGACGCGGTACTTCCCCGAGCTCGTCGCCGCGGCCCGCGAGCAGCTGCCCGAGCGGTGCGTGCTGGACGGCGAGATCTTCGTGGCGATGGATCGTCGCGACGGCAAGGGGCGCCTGGAGTTCGAGGTGCTGCAGGAGCGGATCCACCCGGCCGCGTCGCGGATCAGCCTGCTCGCCGAGCAGACGCCGGCCAGCTTCGTCGCCTTCGACCTGCTGGCGCTCGGCGACGAGTCGTACGTCGACCGGCCGTTCCACGAGCGGCGCGCGGCGCTGGAGTCGGCGCTGGGCCACCTCGACGCGAGCGGGCCGTGCCACCTGACCCGGACCAGCACCGACCCGGCCGTGGCCGAGGAGTGGTTCCACGTCTTCGAGGGCGCCGGCCTCGACGGGGTGATCGCGAAGCCGATGAGCGCGCCGTACTCCCCCGGCGCCCGCACGATGCTGAAGATCAAGCACGAGCGCACCGCGGACGTGGTGCTCGCCGGGTATCGCGAGCACAAGACCAGCACCCCGGAGGCGCCGCTGATCGGCAGCCTCCTGCTGGGCCTGTACGACGGCGGCGAGCTGCAGCACGTCGGGGTCAGCGCCTCGTTCACCGCCGCCCGCCGCGCCGAGCTCTGGACGGAGCTGCAGGAGCTGGTGGTGCCGATCGAGGAGCACCCGTGGGGCCGCTGGCAGGAGTTCCTCATCGCCAATCCGGGCCGTCAGCCGGGCACCCAGAGCCGGTGGAGCCAGGGCAAGGACCTGTCGTTCACGCCGCTGCGCCCCGAGCGCGTGCTCGAGGTCAAGTACGACGCGATGGAGGGGCGTCGGTTCCGCCACACCGCCCACTTCAAGCGCTGGCGGCCCGACCGCGACCCCGAGTCCTGCGGCTACGACCAGCTGGAGCAGCCCGTGCGCTACGACCTCGCGGACGTGCTCGGCGGGTGACGCTTCGCGCACCCTCACCGTTGGGGGTTTGCGCCGCCCGCCGAGGGTGTAGGACTGAGACATGGACACGGGATCGGAGAAGACCGGCGGCGCCGCCGGGGGCAACGGCGAGGGCGAGGACTACGACGTCGTGCTGTTGGTCGAGCAGGAGCTCACCGACACCGACGCCCGACAGGTCCGGTCGCTCCACGAGGGCCTGGACGTCGGCGTGACCTACCACGTGCTGCTGCCGATGACGGACGCCGCGGCGGCCGTCGAGGCCTCGCTCGGCGCGATGGGCGGGACGCCGATGATGGCGCCCACCGAGATGGTGGACCCCGGCGAGATCGCGGAGCTGCGCGAGGAGTACCACGAGCAGGCCGAGGAGGAGCTGACCGGCAGCATCGCCGCGCTGACCAAGGCCGGCGCCACCATCGGCAGCCAGACCGTCGTCGAGGGCTCCCCGATCGACGCGCTGATCGACGCGGTCAAGCGGGTCGACGGCCGGGAGGCGATCATCCTCACCCGGCCCCACCTGGTGGCCGAGTTCTTCCACCTCGACTGGACCCACCGGGCCCGCCGCAAGCTCGGCGTGCCCGTGCTGCACCTCCTCGAGCACGAGACGTTCGACGAGCAGGCCGGCGGCGGCGAGGGGATCGAGATCCTCTAGCCCCGCTGGTGGTCTCGGTGGGATGTGAGCCCCGCCGGTGGCGCACGCCGTCCACCGCACTACCCGGCCGTCCGCGTCGCCTTCAGCCCGCCGCAACGGGCTGGAAGCACCGTCAACGACCGACCAGAGCTCCTGGTCGCCGGCGCCGGCCTCCCGAGGGCGCGCCTCAGCCCTCGCGCAGCGTCTCCACCACGATGTCCAGGTGCCCCGCGTGCCGCGCGTACTCCGCCACCACGTGGAAGCAGATCCACTCCAGCGTCGGCGGGTCCTCGCGGAACCGGCCGCCGAGCGCGGCGGGGGTGTCGAGCGGGACCGAGCACAGCAGGGCGCCGGTCCACTCGCCGAGCTCCCGCAGCCGCCGGGCCAGCTCCTCCGCGCCCACCGACGCAGCCACCGCCCACCGGGCGCCGCCCTCCTCGGCCGCCGACGGGTCGGCGACGTTCCAGTCGCCCCACGGCTCATCGACGGCCTGGCCGAGGAAGCCCCAGACGAACCACCGCTGCTCCATGTGCAGGACGTGGTTGAGCAGCTCGATCGGCGTCCAGCCCGACGCCACGGTCGTGGTCCGGCGCTGCTCCTCCGACAGCGCGAGCACGCCGGAGACCAGGTCCTCGCGCAGCCAGTCCAGGTAGCCGGCCCAGCGCTCGCCGCCGCCCGCCGCGGACGGCTCCGGCTCCCGGCTGCCCGGCGTACGCCTCCGACGTTCCTCGACCACGATCGAACGATAGGCCTGCCCAACCGGGTTCCGCAGTGCAAGGATGCCGCCAACGTGACCCGCGTCACATGTCCGGGTCGACCGCGAGGCCCCACCGCCAGGAGACGCCCATGCCGACCGACCAGCGCACCCTCTGCACGGCCTTCCAGCACACCGCGGCCCAGCGCCCGTCCGGCGTCGCCCTGCGCACGCCCGACGGCGGCGTCGAGATCACCTGGGCGCAGTACGCGGCCCGGGTCCGCGACGTCGCCGCCGGCCTCGCCGCGCTCGGCGTCGCCCACGGCGACGCCGTCGGGATCATGCTGACCAACCGGCCGGAGTTCCACGTCGTCGACACCGGCGCCCTGCACGCCGGCGCCACGCCGTTCTCGATCTACAACACGCTGGCCACCGAGCAGATCGCCTACCTCTTCGAGAACGCCGGCAACAGGGTCGTCGTCACCGAGCGGCAGTTCCTCGACCGGCTGCGGCAGGCCAACGCGGGCGGCCAGGTCGAGCACTTCGTGGTCGTCGACGCCGAGGACGCCGGCGAGATCGAGGGCGCGATGAGCCTCGCCGACCTGGAGGCCGCCGGCAGCCCGGACTTCGACTTCGAGGCGTCCTGGCGGGGCGTCCGGCCCTCCGACGTGCTGACCCTCATCTACACCTCCGGCACCACCGGCCCGCCCAAGGGCGTGGAGCTCACCCACGCGAACCTGATGGCGGAGATGGACGCGCTGGAGGGCTACTTCCCGCTCACCCTCGACGACTCGCTGGTCTCCTACCTGCCCGACGCACACATCGCGAACCGCTGGGGCGCCCACTACAGCAACCTGCGCTACGGCATCCAGATCACCACGGTCGACGACCCCAAGCAGCTGATCGCCGCGCTGCCAGCCGTCCGCCCGACGTCCTTCGGGGCGGTGCCCGCGGTCTGGTACAAGATCAAGGCCGGCATCGAGGCCGCCCTGGCCGCCGAGCCGGACGAGCGCAAGCGCAAGATCGCCGCCTGGGCGCTCTCGACCGGCACGAGGGTCGCCTGGCTCCGGTCGGACGGCAAGCGGGTCCCGCTCACCCTCCGGGCGCAGTACGCCGTCGCCGACCGTGTCGTGCTCAGCAAGCTGCGCGAGCGGATGGGCCTGGACCGGGTCCGGGTCGCGGCGACCGGCGCCTCGGCGATCGCACCCGACGCCCTCGCCTTCATGCTCGGGCTCGGCATCCCGGTCCTGGAGGTGTGGGGCATGTCCGAGACCTCCGCCGTGGTGACGATGAACCCGCCCGGCGCGATCCGCATCGGCACCGTCGGCAAGGTCGTGCCGGGCGGCACCGAGATCATGATCGCGGAGGACGGCGAGCTGCTCGTCCGCGGGCCGCTGGTGATGCGCGGCTACCGCAACGACCGCAAGCGCACCGAGCTGGCCATCGACGGTGACGGCTGGATGCACACCGGCGACATCGCCACCATCGACGAGGACGGCTACGTCCGGATCGTCGACCGGAAGAAGGAGCTGATCATCAGCTCCGCCGGCAAGAACATGTCGCCGCAGAACATCGAGGGCGCGGTCAAGGTCGCCTGCCCGCTGGTGCTGAGCGTGGTCGCGGTCGGCGACGACCGGCCCTACGTCACCGCGCTGCTGACCCTCGACCCCGACGCGGCGGCGCTCTTCGCCGAGAAGGCCGGCCTGGCCGACGCCTCCCCCGCCGCGCTCGCGGAGCACCCCGACGTGATCGCCTACGTCCAGACCGGCATCGACGAGGCCAACGACCGGCTCTCGCGGGTCGAGCAGATCAAGCGGTTCAGGATCCTGCCGACCGTGTGGGAGCCCGGCGGCGAGGAGCTGACGCCGACGATGAAGCTCAAGCGGCGCCCCATCGCCGAGAAGTACGCCGCGGAGATCGACGAGCTCTACGCCTGACCGGGCGGACGCTCAGGTCCCCTCGATCCGGTTGCCGTCCTCGTCCCAGTGCTCGGCGACCTTCTTGGAGGGCTGCACCCGCGGCGGCTCGCCGGGCATCTTCGGGTAGTCGGGCGGGAAGTTCAGCTCGCCCTCGCCGTCGGCGACCTGGGCCTCCCAGAGGTCCAGCAGCGGTTGCAGCGAGAACGACTCGTCGTCGATACCGGCCCACGGGTCCCCGTCGGCCACCCGGTCGGGGACGGTGAACAGGTTGAGCGTGCGCGGGTCGCGCAGGTCGGCCAGCTCCTCCCACGTGACCGGGGTGGAGACCGGCGCACCCGGCTTCGGCCGCAGCGAGTACGCCGAGGCGATCGTGCGGTCGCGGTTGTTCTGGTTGAAGTCCACGAAGATCCGCTCCCCGCGCTCCTCCTTCCACCACGCCGTCGTCACCTGGTCGTCGCGCTTCGCCAGCTCGCGGCCCAGCCCGATCGCGGCGTGCCGGACGTCGACGAACTCCCAGCGCGGCTCGATCCGCACGTAGACGTGCACCCCGCGGTTGCCGGAGGTCTTCACGAAGCCGGTGATGCCGAGCTCGGCCAGCAGCTCCCGTACGACGCCCGCGACCCGAACCGCGTCCCCGAACCCGGTCCCGGGCTGCGGGTCGAGGTCGATCCGCAGCTCGTCGGGCCGGTCCAGCGTGCCGGGGTCGTCGGTCCGGCGTACCGGCCAGGGGTGGAAGGTCAGCGTGCCCATGTGCGCGCACCACACCGGGACGGCGATCTCGGTCGGGCAGATCTCCGCGGCGTGCCGCCCCGAGGGGAAGGTGATCTCGACCGACTCCAGGTAGTCGGGCGCGCCCTTCGGCACCCGCTTCTGGTAGAACGCCTCGGCGTCGCGGTCCTGCGGCCCGGTGGCGAGCTGGAACCCCTCGCGGACGCCCGAGGGCCAGCGCTCCAGCGCGGTCGGCCGGTCGCGCAGCGCGCGCATCAGACCGTCCTCGACGGAGGCGAAGTACTCGGCGACCATCAGCTTGGTCACCTCGCCGGTGGCGTCGGTGGCCTCGTAGATCACCCGGTCCGGGCTGGAGACCCGCACCTCGCGGTCGCCTGCCTGGACGGTCGCCGCAGGGGTCTTGGCCATGGGGCGAGGCTAGCCGCACCGGCGAACCGAAAGTGGGCACGACGGGGCCGCGGCCGGGGCTAGGCTGCCGAGCCACCGAGGGCATGGGGGTGCTGCACATGGTGGACAGGAGCCGGATGGGGCCGGACCGACCTCACTCGTTCGACGCGATGTGGGGCCAGAGCCGGCGCACACATCCGGTGACGACCGGCGCCGCGTTCCTGTTGGTCGGCTTCGTGGCCGTCTCGGCGGCGGTCGCCGCCGTCCGCGGCGACGAACCGCAGCCGCCGGACCCCGGTTGGACGGACGCGCCGGGTGCGGAGTGGCGCGTGGCCGAACCGTTCGCCGGATCCTTCGCCCCGCCGTACGGCTCCGGCACCCTCGCCCTCGCGGGCGACGTCTGGAGAGCCGACGCGGACACCCCGGACGCGGACATGACGGCCGTCCTGTGGCGGGCTCCGCTCACCGCGGAGACGGTCGACGTGCGGTGCGACGAGGGCGCCGCGTGGCTCAGCCGGGCGCAGGAGCACCTGGCTCCGGAGGTGGCCACCGCACCCGTCGACGCCGACGCCGTCGCACGCCGCTGCCGCTCGCGGTGGGACCGCGGCGAGGAGCGGAACGATGCCGACCGCGTCCTCGGCGCCAGGACCGCCAGCGCGGACGGCTTCGACTACGGCGCGTCCCTCGAGCTGGTCGACAACGGCAAGGGACCCCGACTGGTCGCGGTCTCCTACGTCGTGTCCGCCGGCTGAGCCGCTCCGGAGCGGATCAGGCGTCCTTGGGCTCCAGCGTCAGGCTGATCGAGTTGATGCAGTACCGGTCGCCCGTCGGGGTGCCGTAGCCGTCGGGGAAGACGTGGCCCAGGTGCGAGCCGCAGTTCGCGCAGCGCACCTCGACCCGCTTCATGCCGTGGCTGGTGTCCTCGAGGTACTCGATGGTGTCGGTGATCGGCTGGTAGAAGCTCGGCCACCCGCACCCGGAGTGGAACTTGGTGTCCGACTGGAACAGCTCGGCCTGGCAGGCCTTGCAGCGGTAGACGCCCGTGGTCTCGGTGTCGGTGTACTCACCGGTGAAGGCCCGCTCGGTGCCGGCCTGGCGGAGCACCTGGTACTCCTGCGCGGACAGCTCCTCGCGCCACTCCGCGTCCGTCTTGTCGACGTTGTAACCCATGCGGGAGAGGCTACCCGCGCACGCACGGGCGACGCCCATCCTCAGGCGACGTCCTCCCACTCGGGGAGGGGCGCGACCAGCTCCGCCGGGGGCGACTCGATCCGGACCGGGGCGCTCCAGTCGGAGTAGGTGAAGTCGACGGCGCCGGGCACCCCGCGGAACTTCAGGCGGATGCGCTGCAGCAGGTTCGCGTCGTCGACCCAGACCCGGTAGGCCACGGGCGGCACCTCCCACTCCTCGATGCCGAACTCCTGGGCGTAGTACCAGGCGCCGACCGAGACGGCGTAGCGGTGGAGCCGCTCGCCCCGCCTGGTCTCGGGACCCTCGTAGAGGACGGCGTTGATGGCGAGCCCGAGGTCGGCCAGCTGGGCCTCCGGCGTGAGCTCCAGCGCGTCCCCGAGGTCCTCCTCGAGCATCTCCTGCGGGACCAGGTAGTAGACGTCCTCGCCGGGGAACTGCAGGTAGCCGGAGCCGTCGACGTAGGTGACCTCGTTGGCGTACTCGCCAGCGGTGGTCACCCGGACCGCGCCCTCGTCGTCATCGGTGGCCAGCCGCATCTCGACGCCCACGGCCGACCCGTCCAGGAGCTTCCCGGCGACCCGCACGCTCGACTCGGCGCCGAAGGCGTCGGTGAGCGTGGGGACGAAGTTCCCGAACACCAGCGGCTCGTAGCCGCCGGCCGCCTCGGATGACGCGACCTCGGCCGGCGCCCCGGCGGCGGTCGCCGTCGCCTCGCCGGGCGCGGCGCGCCACCCGCCGTCCTCGAACCCGCAGCCGGCGACGGGCACGACGAGTCCCGCGGCCGCGACGATCCCCATGATCCGTCTCAGCATCGGCGCAGGCTATCGGCCGACCGACCGCCGTGCAGGAGGTGGGGTCAGGGCAGGTAGGCGAGCACCTCGGCGGCGTCCACGCGCCGACCGGTGTAGAACGGCACCTCCTCGCGCACGTGGCGGCGGGTCTCCGAGCCGCGCAGGTGGCGCATCAGGTCGACGATCCGGGTCAGGTCGTCGGCCTCGAAGGCGAGGATCCACTCGTAGTCGCCGAGCGCGAAGCTGGGCACGGTGTTGGCCCGCACGTCGGGGTAGCCGCGCGCCATCTGGCCGTGCTCGGCGAGCAGGCGGCGGCGCTCGCCGTCCTCCAGCAGGTACCACTCGTAGGAGCGGACGAACGGGTAGACGGCGACGTAGTCGTGCACCCGCTCGTCGGCGAGGAACGCCGGCAGGTGGCTGCGGTTGAACTCGGCCGGCCGGTGCAGCGCCATCTGCGACCAGACCGGCGCGAGCCGCGAGCCGAAGGCGGTACGCCGCAGCCGGTGGTAGGCGTCCTGCAGCAGGGTGCTGTCGGCGGCGTGCCACCAGACCATCAGGTCGGCGTCGGCGCGCAGGCCGGCGACGTCGTACAGGCCACGGACGACGACGTCGGACTCGGCGAGGTCGGCGAGCAGCTGCTCGAGCTCGGCGAGCTCGGCCTTCCGCTCGACCTCGGCGTCGGGGCCGAAGGGCCGCTCGAGCCTGAAGACCGACCACATCGTGAAGCGGATGGTGTCGTTGAGCTCGTTGATCTTGGCCGCGTTGCTCTTGATGTGGGCCTGCGGGTCCGTGCTGTCCGGGGTGCCGGGGGCGTCGCTCATGCCCCCATTCTGCCCGGCCCCGCCGCCAGGTCCACGTCGGCGTGACGCGACCTAGGTCACCCGTCCGCGGCGTCGTCCTCGGCGGCGATCAGCTCCGCGGCCGCGCGCCTCGCCGAGGCGATGACGGCGGGGATGCCGACCCCGTCGTACGCCGCGCCGCAGACCGCCACGCCGGGCACCGCGGCCACGGCGTCGCGGATCCGGGCGACGCGGTCGAGGTGGCCGACGGCGTACTGGGGCAGGCCGCCGCCCCAGCGGGTGACGAGGGCGTCGACCGGCCCGGCGCGCAGGCCGGTGGCCTCCGCGAGGTCGGCCAGCGCGACGTCGACGAGCTCGCCGTCGTCGACCTGGAGCGAGGACTCCTCCCCGACGCGGCCGAGCGAGGTGCGCAGCACCAGCAGGTCGCCCTCGGGGGTGGCGCCGCCGGCGCGGACCCAGTCCCACTTCGCGAAGGAGAAGGTGGCCGCCTTGACCCGGCGACCGTCCACCGGCGGCACCAGGAAGCCCGCGGCGCCGACGTCGAGCGCGGCGCGGACCCCGGGGTCGTCGGCACGGAAGGCGAAGGTGACCAGCGCGGTCGAGGCGTAGTCGATGGCGGCCAGCTCCTCGGCGGCGACCGGGGCGAGGTCGGCCAGCAGCCGCCCGGTCGGCGCGGCCGGCGTGGCCAGCACCACCGCGGCGGCCTGCTCGGAGCGGTCGCCGTCGGCGGTGCTCACGGTGACCGAGAACCCGGCGCGGGTACGCCGCAGGCCGGTGACCATGGCGCCGGTCAGGACCTCGACCAGGCCGGTCTCCTCGAGCGCGTGGCGCAGCTCGGCGGGCAGTCGCCACATGCCGCCGGGGATGCCGGCGAAGATCGGGCCGGCCGCGCTGGCCGGCGGCGCGGCGCCGGCCTGGGCGGTGATCGAGCCGCGCAGGGCGAGGTCGAGGAGCGGCGGGATCGCGGCGCGCACCGAGATCTCCCGCGCGCGCCCGGCGTAGACGCCGCCGAGCAGCGGCTCGACGAGCCGGTCGGTCACCTCCGCGCCGTACCGGGCGTCCACCAGGTCGCCGACCGAGACGTCGGCGTCGTCGGCGAGCGCCGTGGCGGGCAGGTCGGGCTCGCGGCGGGCGAGCTCGAGGCCGGCGTCGCTGAGCACGCCGGAGGAGGCCAGCTGGGCGAGGTCGAGCGGCGCCCCCATCAGGGTGCGCGGCAGCGGCCGCAGCGCGCCCCGGGTCCAGACCCGGGAGGTCGCGCCGGTCGGGCGCACCATCCCCAGGCCGAGCTCCTTGACCAGCCCGACGCCCTCCGGGCGCCGGTTGACCACGGCCTCGGCGCCGACGTCGAGGGTGATGCCGGCGACCTCGCCGCGGCGGAGCTTGCCGCCGACGACGGCGCTCCCCTCGAGCAGCAGCACCTGCCGCCCGGCGGCCGCGAGCTCGCGCGCGGCGACCAGGCCCGCGATGCCACCGCCGACGACCACGACCCGTTGTTGCACGCGCCCACTCTCCCATCCGGCTTCGCCGCTCCCGTGGGAAGGTGAGCCTCATGCCGACCGAGAACGCGACCCCGAACGTGCGCGTCGCCGTCCTGATCGACGCCGACAACACCTCCCCACGCCACGCGAGCGCGCTCCTCGCCGAGCTGGCCCAGTACGGCGTGGCCACGGTCAAGCGCGCGTACGGCGACTGGACCACGTCGCAGCTCACGGGCTGGAAGTCACAGCTCAACCAGCACGCGATCGCGCCGGTCCAGCAGTTCGCCTACACCACCGGCAAGAACGCCACCGACTCGGCGCTGATCATCGACGCGATGGACCTGCTCTACTCCGGCAACCTGGACGCGTTCGCACTGGTCTCCAGCGACAGCGACTTCACCCGGCTGGCGACCCGGCTGCGCGAGGGCGGCAAGACCGTCTACGGGCTCGGGCTGCGCAAGACGCCGGCCTCGCTGGTCGCGGCCTGCGACACGTTCGTCTACCTGGAGCTGCTCGGCGACGACGAGGACGACGACAAGCAGGACGCGTCGGCGGACACGGCGGCCGACGGCGAGGACCCGCCGCCGCCCAACCTGCAGAGCCTGCTGACCCGGGCGGTGAACAAGCAGTCGCAGGACGACGGGTGGGCGAGCCTCGGCGCGATCGGCCAATACCTCCGCTCCGCGAACTCCTCGTTCGATCCCCGGCTCTACGGCTTCGCCAAGCTGGTCGACCTGGTCGAGGACCAGCCCTACCTGGTCGCCGAGAAGTCCGGCAACGAGGTGCGGGTCCGCGTCAAGGGCGTCCCGAGGACGGCCGCGAAGAAGGCCCCCGCGAAGAGGGCCCCCGCACGGAAGGCCGCCACCAAGAAGACCGGCGGCTGAGTCCGGGTCAGACCGGGTAGGACTGCACGAACTCCGTCAGCCGCGCCAGCTGGTCGGGGTCGGTGCTCGGGATGACGCCGTGGCCGAGGTTGAAGATGTGGCTCCTCGCGGCCCGGCCGGCCTCGATCACCTCGGCGGCGCGGGCGGTCATCACGTCGGTCGGGGCGAAGACCAGCGTCGGGTCCAGGTTGCCCTGGACGCCCCGATCACCGACGACCTCGATCGCGCGGTCCAGCGGGGTGCGCCAGTCGACGCCGACGATGTCGGCACCGGCGTCGCCCATCTCGGCCAGCAGGTTCGACGTGCCGACACCGAAGTGGATCCGCGGCACGCCCAGCTCGCCGACCTCGGCCAGCACGCGGGCGGAGTGCGGCTTCACGTAGCGGACGTAGTCGGCCGGGGTGAGCGCGCCGGCCCAGGAGTCGAAGAGCTGCACGGCGGAGGCGCCGGCGGCGACCTGGGTGGCCAGGAACGCCGAGGCGATCCCGGCGATCTTGCGCATCAGGGCGTCCCAGACGTCCGGCTGGGAGAACATCAGCGCCTTGGTCTTGGCGTGCTCCTTCGACGGCCCGCCCTCGACGAGGTACGACGCCACGGTGAACGGCGCTCCGGCGAACCCGATCAGCGGCGTGCCGCCGTTGACCGTCGCCAGCTCGCCGACCAGACCGCGGACGGCCTCGGTGATGAAGCCGATGTGCTCCGGGGTCAGGTCCGGGATCGCCTCCACGTCGGCCAGGGTCTCGACGGGCTTGGCCACCACCGGGCCGACACCCGGGACGATGTCGAGGTCGACGCCGACGGCCTTGAGGGGCAGCACGATGTCGGAGAAGAAGATGGCCGCGTCGACGCCGTAGCGGCGGACCGGCTGCAGGGTGATCTCGACGATCATCTCCGGGTCGGCGCAGGCGTCGAGCATCGCGACGCCCTCGCGCACCTTGAGGTACTCGGGCAGCGAGCGACCGGCCTGCCGCATGAACCAGACCGGGGTGTGCGGCACCGCCTCGCCGCGGGCCGCCTTGAGGAATGCGCTGTCCACCAGATCCGTCACAGTGCCCAGGGTCTCAGGTCGACGGCGTGGGGTGCACATCCAGAGGCCCTCGAACGCCTACCCTGAGCACCATGGTGGCCCGGCAGGAGACGCACCGGGGGTCAGGCAGCGCCGTGCCCCCGGAGTTCGTGAGAGCGGTGGCCCAGCTGCGCTCGGCCCGGTTCCGGCCGGAGGTCTTCTGCGAGGAGATGCCCGCTCCGCAGCGGATCGCCCCGCACGCCTCGGCCCTCTCCGCCGACGTGACGCTGGACGACGTGGAGGTCGCCACGGGGCGACTCGTGCTGCTGCACGACCCGGCCGGCAACGACGCCTGGGAGGGCACGTTCCGCTGCGTGGCCTACTGCCGCGCGGAGATCGACGCTTCCCTGGCCACCGACCCGATGCTCACCGAGGTCGGCTGGACCTGGCTGATGGAGGCCCTGCACGCGCACCGTGCCGAGCACGTCGCCGCGTCCGGTACCGTGACCAGGGTCGCCACCGACAGCTACGGCACGATGGCCGACGAGCCGGGCACCGCCCAGCTCGAGATCCGGGCGTCCTGGACGCCCGCGGACCCGGACCGGATGGCGCCACACGTGGAGGCATGGGCCGAGCTGCTGTGCACCGCGGGTGGCCTGGAGCCGGTCCCCGACGGCGTCGCGGTGATGCCGTCCCGGCGAGGACAGCGAGGCTTCACCCCCTGATGGCAGCACCCGAGAAGGACCAGCGGGACCAGGCTGAGACGGCCGACGCCGAGGAGCCGAAGCCGCTGCTCCGACTCGCTGACGGGCTGCCGCCGGTGATCGAGACCGAGGGTGCGCTCGCGGAGTACTGCGCCGCCGTCGCGGCCGGCACCGGCCCGATCGCCATCGACGCCGAGCGGGCCTCCGGCTACCGCTACTCCAACCGCGCCTACCTGATCCAGGTCAAGCGCACCGGCGCCGGGATCGGGCTCATCGACCCGATCGCCTTCGACTCCCTGGACCGGCTCCAGGAGGCCTTCGGCGACGCCGAGTGGATCCTGCACGCCGCGACCCAGGACCTGCCGTGCCTGGCCGAGGTCGGGCTGCGCCCCGCGGCGCTCTTCGACACCGAGCTCGCCGGACGGCTGCTCAACTACCCGCGGGTCGGGCTGGCCACCCTGGTGGAGACCCTGCTGGACCGCCAGATGCTCAAGGAGCACTCCGCCGTCGACTGGTCGACCCGACCGCTGCCCGAGCCGTGGCTGGAGTACGCCGCCCTCGACGTCGAGGTCCTCGTCGAGCTGCGGGACCTGATCGCCGACCAGCTCGTCGAGGCGGGCAAGGACGACTGGGCGCGCCAGGAGTTCGAGAACCTGCGCGGCTTCGAGCCGACCCCGCGGGTCGACGCCTGGCGTCGTACCTCCGGCATGCACAAGGTGCGCGGGCGGCGGTCGCTCGCCGCGGTCAAGACGCTGTGGGAGGCCCGCGACGAGCTGGCGGCCAAGCGCGACGTGACGCCGGGACGCCTGATCCCGGACTCGGCGATCGTGGCCGCCGCGTCGGCGATGCCGACCAGCCGCGGCGCCCTGATGGGCACCCAGGGGTTCCACGGCCGCGGCGCGTCGCGGTTCGCCACCACCTGGCTGGACGCGATCGAGGCCGCGGCCGAGATGGACGAGGCCGACCTCCCCTCGCGCAACGCCCGGAGCGACGGACCGCCGGTGCCGCGCGCCTGGGCGGAGAAGGACCCGGTCGCCGCACGCCGGCTGGAGCTGGCCCGCGCCGCGATCGCGGCGATCGCCGAGGAGCAGGACCTGCCGCCCGAGAACCTGCTCACCCCCGACCACCTGCGCCGGGCGATGTGGACGCCGCCGAAGCCGCGGGACCCGGTCGCCCTGCTGGAGGGGCTGATCGACCAGCTCACCGCCCTCGGCTCGCGCAGCTGGCAGGTCGGGCTGACCGCCCCCGCGCTCGCGCAGGCGGTGCTGGACGCCGACGCGGCGCAGGCGTAGCCGCCCGCTCGCCCGCTCAGCCCCCGGTCGACCCGCCCGACGCGTCGGACCCGCCCGACGCGTCGGACGCGCCCGACGCGTCGGACTCGCTCGGCGACTCGGTCACCAGGGTCGGGTCGAGCAGCTGGCGGGAGCGCTCGTCGATGGCGTCCAGGCGGGCGTCGAGGTCGTCCAGCACCGGCCGGGTGAAGAGCTGGCGCACCTGGGGACCGACCAGCGCCTCGACCTCGTCGTAGTCGTCGATCAGCGGCATCAGGTTGATGTCGCGCAGGGTGTCGGTGAAGACGCCCGCGTGCGCGGGCGGCAGGCCGAGCTGCAGGAACGCCTCGGAGAACGCCACCTGCAGGTTGGTCGGCTGCAGGTAGCCGGTCTCGGCGACGCGGGAGACGGCCTCGTCGCTGACCAGGTAGACCAGGAAGTCGGCGGCCCGGCCGATCGAGGTCTGGTCGCCGGTCGCCCCCAGGCACACGCCGAGCAGCTGGCCGACGGTGTCGGTGGAGCCGAGCGAGGGCATCGGCATCACGTCGAAGGTCAGCCCCGTCACCTCGCGCAGCTCGGGGGTCAGGTCGCGGTAGCCGGCGACCATCCCGACCTTGCCCGCCTCGAACCAGTCCAGGCCGGACCGTCGCTCGAGCTGCTCGCTGCTCAGCGTCAGCTGGGGGTCGCGGAGCACCTCCAGCGTGCGGCGGATCGCGTCGGTCGAGTCGTCCTCGCCCAGCGCCAGCGAGGTCGGGCTCGCCGTGTCGTTGAAGACGTCGCCGCCGCCCGAGAGCACGAACGGCGCCAGGCCCTCCAGGGTCGGCTCGATGTAGACGCCGCGGACGCCGCGGCGGGGACTGCTCGCGAACTCGGCGGCCGCCCGGAACTGGTCGAGGCTCCACCCGGCGTGCTCCCGCTCCGGCACCGGCAGCCCGCGCTGCGCCATGGCGTCGAAGTCCACCAGGTCGGTGTTGAGGTACATCACCATCGGCGAGGAGGCGTAGGGCATGCACTGCAGGTCGTCGTCGGCCGAGAACGCCGAGACCGAGTCGCGCGAGTAGTCGTCGCCGATGTTGAGGCCGCGGGCGTCGAGCAGGTCGAGCAGCGGGACGTTGCGCTCGTTGTCGAGGGTGTCCGCGAGGTCCTCCCGCGAGAGCAGGTACAGGCTCGGGGAGATCTCGCCCTCGCGCAGCGCGGACGCGAGCTCCTCCGCGGTCGGGTAGGTCAGCAGGGACACGCGGGAGGCGGTCGACTCCTCGTTGTAGGCGTCGACCACGTCCTGGTAGGCCGCGATCTCCTCCGGCGACCCGAACACCGCGAGCTCCAGGTCGGTGGGACCGGTCTCGGTGGTCCCGACGGTCGGCTCGCTGCCCGCGGGCCGCGGTGCCGGCGACTCCGGCCGGGTCCCCGCGATGACCACCATCGCCGCCACCACCGCGATCACGACGACCACGACGACCAGCGCCGTGCGCCAGCCCAATCGACCCGCACTCATCCGCAGTCCACGCCCCTGTTCCTGCGGGCCGGCACCCGCGCCGGGCACACCCTACCGAGGGGCCGGAAGGCGGCGGGCCGGCGAGTCGGAGCGAGCACGCCGGACCGGGAGCGCCTCACGGCGCAGGGCCGCTCGTAGCGGCTAATTTTGGGACCCGGGGCTGCCGCGGCCCGGCGTGCTCGCGTTGACGATTGTAGGCGGTCAGCCCAACGGGCGCCGCATCTCCAGGTGCCCCGCGGCCTCGAGCTGCTCGGCCAGCGCGAGCATCCGGCGGACGCCGTCGGCGTCGGCCGCGCCCTCGGCGCCGGGCAGGTGCGCGCGGCCGACCGCGACCACCCGCGCGAAGGCCGAGGCGCGGAACAGCACGTCCGCGAAGTCGCCGGTGCCGATCCCCCGGAGCACCGCGTCCACCATGGTCCGCAGCTCGTCGGGGCCGGGCGGGTCGGCGACGCCGGCGACCACGTGGGCGACCTCGGCGCTCCGGCGTCCGGCCTCGAACTCGGCCGCCACGCCGGCGGCGTCGGCGTGCACCCAGGAGCGGAGCACGAAGAGCCGCCACAGGCAGCCGGCGAGGGTGTCGGCGGGGGCGCCGGACCAGACCTCGGCGATCGCCTCGATGCCCTCGGTGTCGGCCAGGTGCACGATCCGCTCGGCCACCGCCGCCTCGTCGTCGCCGCGCGCCCCGCGGACCAGCAGCACCGCCGCCCGGTCGGCCGCCTCGCTCAGCGTGGCCGGGTCCGTCCCGCCGACGAAACCCTCGAAGAAGCCGCCGTCGCGGCGGGCGGGTCGGTGGTGCGGCCGGGGGCCGGGCGTTGCTTCGGGCACCGATCCAGCGTAGGTCGCCGGGCCTGACCCCGTGCACGCAACCCGGAAGCCCGGGTCAGGCCAGCCGGTCCAGCGCCTTGCGGATCCGCACGTCGCTCACCTTGCCGTCGGTGCCCATCGCGGACGCCCACAGCGAGACCCGGTACTCCTCGAGCATCCAGCGGACCTCCTCCAGCCCGGCGCCCGCGGGCCGGCCGGCGGGCAGCGCCGCCATCCGGTGCAGGTAGGCCTCCTGGAGCGGGCCGACCCGGTCCATCGACTCCCGGTCCTTCACCACGGCACCCATGCCCTCACCGAGGCGGGCGCGCCGCTGGCGCATCGCGGCCAGGTACGTCGGGTAGCGCCGCAGCCGCGCCGGGCCGGCGCCCGCGCTCGGACCCCCCGTTCCGCCCGCCGCGCCGCCGATGAAGCCGTCGAAGACCAGCCGGCCGGCCTGGGCCTGGAGGTCGGTGAGCGCCGGCAGCAGCGGCATCTCGACCCGACCGCTGAGCGCCTTGTCGGTCTCCCGCCAGGACTCCAGCGTGCGCAGCACGAGCTGCAGGTGGTCCCGGACCGCGTCGGCGGCGCCGGTGCGCAGCGGCGCCAGCAGGGCGTCGTACCGGTCCTTCGTGCGGGGCACCTCGCCCGCCAGCCGGTCGAGGACGACGGCGCGCAGGCAGTCGGCGAGCAGCGCGTCGATGCTGCGGTAGGGCGAGCCGGCGAGCGCGAGCCGGTCGGCCATGGGCAGCGCGTCGAGCTGCCCCTTGAGCGGGGCGGTCCCGAGCGCGAGCAGCAGCAGCCGGGCCACGCCGTGCCGGTGCCGGTCCGCGGCCTCCTCCGCCGAGCCGAAGATCTCCACGCCGACGGTGCGGCCCTCGTCGACGAGCGCGGGGTGGGCGGTCACCTGGTGGCCCGCGCGGGTCTCGGTGACCTCGCCCGGCAGGTCCCCGAAGGCCCACGTCGTCTCGCCGCTGCGGGCCAGGCCGGTGTCGGTGGCCACCGCCGCCAGGGCCTTGGTGAACTCGCCGGCCAGCGGCGCCTTGAGCGCGGCGAGGTCCTTGCCGCGGGACTGCGTCCTGCCGCGCTCGTCGACGACCCGGTAGGTGGGCCGCAGGTGCGCCGGCAGCCCGGCCAGGTCCCACGACTCGCGCGGGATGTGCACGCCCCGGGTGGAGCGCAGGTAGCGCTCCAGGGCGTCGAGCAGCGGCTCGTCGCCGGGCGGGACCGCCTCCAGGAACTCGCGGGCGGTGTTCGGGGCCGGCACGCACTGCACCCGCAGCGCCTTGGGCAGGCCGCGGAGCAGCTCGGTGACCAGCTCGGCGCGCAGGCCGGGCACGTGCCAGGAGAAGTCCTCGTCGGCGACCCGGTTGAGCGTGGCCACCGGGATGTCGATGGTCAGGCCGTCGTCGCGGGCGCCCGGCTCGAAGTGGTAGCTGATCGGGAACGTCAGCCCCTCCGCCGACGCCCACTGCTCCGGGTAGTCCTCGGCGCTGACCTCCTCGGCCGCGTCGTGGGTGAGCATCGCCGGGTCGAAGGTGAGCAGGTCGGGGTCGCTGCGCCGGGCCTGCTTCCACCACTGGTCGAAGTGCGCCCCGGAGACGACCTGCTTGCCGACGCGGGCGTCGTAGAAGTCGAAGAGCGCGTGCTCGTCGACGACCAGGTCACGGCGCCGGGCGCGGTGCTCCAGCTCCTCCGCCTCGGCCAGGAGCCGACGGTTGTGGCCGAAGAAGTGGTGGCGCGTGGCCCACTCGCCGTAGACGAGCGCGTGCCGGATGAAGATCTCCCGGGAGAGCTCGGGGTCGACCCTGCCGTAGGAGACGGAGCGGTCGGCGACCAGCGGGACGCCGTACAGGGTGACCCGCTCGCGGGCGACGACGGAGGCGCGCTTGCGGGACCAGACGGGCTCGGAGTAGGTGCGCTTCACCAGGTGGGCGCCGATCTTCTCGGCCCACTCGGGCTTGATCTCGGCGTTCTGGCGCGCCCACAGGCGTCCGGTCTCGACCAGCTCGCCGGCCATCAGGAACTGGGGGTTCTTCCGGGCCAGGCCGGAGCCGGGGAAGATCGCGAACTTGGCGCCGCGGGCGCCGAGGTACTCCCGCGGGCCCGGGCGGCGCTGGTCGCGGCCGCGCTGGTTGCCGCGGCCGGGAGCCGGCTTCTCCCGCTCCTCCAGGGCGCCGATGTGGCTGAGCAGGCCCGACAGCAGCGCCTGGTGGATGCCGTCGGCGTCGTAGGCGGCGGTGGTGGTTTCGAGGCTCGCTTCGCTTCGCACCTCAACCACCGGTTCGATGGTCAGCCCCATCTCCTTGGCCACCCGGCGCAGCTGGGACTCGAACTCCTGCCACTCCCGCACCCGCAGGTAGTTGAGGAACTCGCGCTTGCACATCCGCCGGAACGCGCTGGAGGAGAGGTCGCGCTGCTGCTGGCGCAGGTAGCGCCAGAGGTTGAGCCAGGTCAGGAAGTCGGAGCGGTCGGCCTTGAACCGGGCGTGCGCCTGGTCGGCCTGGGCCTGCTGCTCGGCGGGGCGCTCGCGGGGGTCCTGCAGCGACAGCGCGGCGGTGATCACCAGCACGTCGCGCACGCAGCCCAGCCGCTCGGCCTCGATCAGCATCCGCGCCAGGCGGGGGTCGATGGGCAGCCGGGCCAGGCGGCGGCCGGTCTTGGTCAGCCGCCCCTGACCGCTCATCGCGCCGAGCTCCTCGAGCAGCTGGGTGCCGGCCTGCACGTTGCGGCGGTCCGGCGGCTCGACGAACGGGAACCGGCCGATGTCGCCCAGCCCGAGCGAGGTCATCTGCAGGATCACCGAGGCCAGGTTGGTGCGCAGGATCTCGGGGTCGGTGAACTCCGGGCGGCCGTCGAAGTCCTCCTCGGCGTAGAGGCGGATCGCGACGCCGGCCGCGACGCGGCCGCAGCGCCCGGAGCGCTGGTTGGCCGAGGCCTGGCTGATCGGCTCGATCGGCAGGCGCTGGACCTTGGTGCGCGCCGAGTACCGGGAGATCCGCGCGACGCCGGTGTCGACGACGTACCGGATGCCGGGCACCGTCAGCGAGGTCTCGGCGACGTTGGTGGCCAGCACGACGCGGCGCCGCGAGTTCGCCGCGGGGGCGAAGACCCGGTGCTGCTCGGCCGCGGAGAGCCGGCTGAACAGCGGCAGCACGTCGATGCCGCGAGGCCCCTCCGACAGCGGGGCGAGCACCTCGGCGGTGTCGCGGATCTCCCGCTCGCCGGGGAGGAAGACCAGGATGTCGCCGGGCCCCTCGGCGGAGAGCTCCTTGACCGCGTCGACGATCGCCTCGGTCTGGTCGCGGACGATCACCTCGCCCTCGTCGTCGGCGTCGGCTCCGAGGGCGAGGTCCATCAACGGCCGGTAGCGGACCTCGACGGGGTAGGTGCGGCCGGAGACCTCGATGATCGGCGCGGGCTTCCCGTCGGCGTCGGCGAAGTGCTCGGCGAACCGCTCGGGGTCGATCGTCGCGGAGGTGATGATCAGCTTGAGGTCGGGCCGGCGCGGCAGCAGCTGCTTGAGGTAGCCGAGCAGGAAGTCGATGTTGAGGCTGCGCTCGTGGGCCTCGTCGATGATGATCGTGTCGTAGCGGCGCAGCTCGCGGTCGCGCTGCAGCTCGGCGAGCAGGATGCCGTCGGTCATCAGCTTCAGCCGGCTGGCCTTCGACGTCCGATCGGTGAAGCGGACCTGGTAGCCGACGAGGTCGCCGAGGTCGACGCCGAGCTCCTCGGCGATCCGCTCGGCCACCGAGCGCGCGGCGATCCGGCGCGGCTGGGTGTGGCCGATCATCCGCTTGCGACCGTCGGGCCCCTCGCCGCCGCGCCCGAGCTCCAGGCAGATCTTGGGCAGCTGGGTCGTCTTCCCGGAGCCGGTCTCTCCGGCGACGATGACGACCTGGTGGTCGCGGATGGCCTCGGCGATGTCGTCGCGGCGGCCGCTGACGGGCAGCTCGGCGGGGTAGGTGATCTTCACAGCGCCGCCCATTGTTCCCGATGGTGCCCGACGTGTGGGTTTCGCGGGCGGCGTGGGCTACCGTGTCCTCACGGATTGTCAGACAATCTTGCGATCCACTGCGCTCACGCCGAACGAGGGAGGCCCGATGACCACCATGATCCCGACCGCGCACATCAGCACGCCGGAGGCCGTGGAGCGGGCCGAGGCACGCACCGCGCACAACTACCACCCGCTGCCGGTCGTCATCGAGCACGCCGAGGGCGCCTGGATGACCGACGTCGAGGGCCGCCGCTACCTGGACCTGCTGGCCGGCTACTCCGCGCTCAACTTCGGCCACAGCAACCCCCGCCTGGTCGAGGTCGCCCGCGAGCAGCTGGGCCGGCTGACGCTCACCAGCCGCGCCTTCATCCACGACAAGTTCGCCGAGTTCTGCGCCGGCCTGGGCGACCTGTGCGGCAAGGACCTGGTGCTGCCGATGAACACCGGCGCCGAGGCCGTCGAGACCGCGATCAAGGTGAGCCGCAAGTGGGGCTACGAGGTCAAGGGCGTCGCCGCGGACCGGGCCCGGATCATCGTCGCGGCCGGCAACTTCCACGGCCGCACCACGACCATCGTCGGCTTCTCCGACGACCCCGACGCCCGCGACGGCTTCGGCCCGTTCACCCCCGGCTTCGACATGGTCGAGTACGGCGACCTGGCCGCCCTCGAGGCCGCGATCACGCCCGACACGGTGGCCGTGCTCATCGAGCCGATCCAGGGCGAGGGCGGCGTGATCATCCCGCCCGAGGGCTACCTGCGCGGCGTCCGCGAGGCGTGCACCCGCCACGGCGTGCTCTTCGTCGCCGACGAGATCCAGGCCGGCCTCGGCCGCACCGGTCGCACCTTCGCGTGCGACTACGAGGGCGTCGTACCGGACCTATACGTGCTGGGCAAGGCACTCGGCGGCGGCATCGTGCCGGTCTCCGCGGTGGTCGGCGACCGCGACGTGCTCGGCGTGCTCAAGCCCGGCCAGCACGGCTCGACCTTCGGCGGCAACCCGCTCGCCTGCGCCGTCGGCGCCGAGGTGGTCGCGATGCTCGCCGACGGCGAGCCGCAGGCCCGCGCCGCGGAGCTGGGCGCCCTGCTCTCGGAGCGCCTGCACGCGCTGCAGGGCCACGGCGTGGTCGGCGTCCGCGTCCGCGGCCTGTGGGCGGGCGTGGACATCGACCCGGCGATCGGCACCGGCCGCGAGATCTGCGAGCGGCTGATGGCGCGCGGCGTCCTCGCCAAGGACACCCACGGTTCGACGATCCGGCTCGCGCCGCCGCTGACCATCTCCGCCGAGGACCTCTCGTGGGGCCTGGACCAGCTCGAGGCGGTCCTCAGCGACCGAGGGTGACCACGAGCGCGGGGAGCGAGTCGGCCAGCAGCCGGACCAGGTCCCCGCGCTCCACCCCGTCGGGGCGCTCGCACCAGGCGAGCACCGTCTCCTCGGCGTACGCCGCCCACCCGCGCACCACGAGCCGGGTGGCGGCGCTGTCGGGGATCAGCTCACCGGCGCCCTCGGCGCGGAAGATCCGGTCCGTCAGCGCCGCCCGCGCCTCCTCGTAGATCCGGCGCAGCGCCTCGTTGCCGCCGGCCGCGGCCCGCACCAGCGACCGGTAGCCCTCGAGGTTGTCGACCACGTAGTCGACGTAGGCCGCCATCGAGTGGTGCAGCCGGACCAGCGGGTCCGGGTCGTCGATCGGCGCGGTCTGTGCCACCAGGTCGTCGGCGGCGTGCTGGACGACGGCCTCGTAGAAGCCCTGCTTGCTGCCGAAGTAGTGGTAGAGCAGCCCGCGCGAGACGCCGGCGACCTCGGCCAGCCGGTCGATGGAGATCTCCTCGATCGAGCCCTGGCTGAACAGCTGCACGCCGAGGGTCAGCAGCTGCTCGCGGCGTTCGGCGGGCGAGAGGCGCACGCGGCCGCTCGGGGTGGGCGGGGTCACGCCCCGGATTCTATTGACACGCGTTCAATAGCGCCAATACGGTCCCCGGCATGGGGACAACCGAGGTCGACCACCTGATCATCGGCGCCGGCTTCGGCGGCCTCTGCGCGGCGATCCGGCTGCAGGAGGCGGGCGAGCGCGACTTCGTCGTCATCGAGAAGGACACCGACGTCGGCGGCACCTGGCACGCCAACACCTACCCGGGCGCCGCCTGCGACGTGCCGAGCCAGCTCTACTCGTTCTCGTTCGCGCTCAACCCCGACTGGTCCGCGGCCTACTCGCCGCAGCCGGAGATCCTCGCCTACCTCCGCGACGTCGCCGCCGGCTCCGGCACGCTGGACCGCTTCCGGTTCGGGACCGAGGTGCTCGGCGCCCGCTGGGACGCACCCACGCGGCGGTGGCTGGTCGACACCTCCGTCGGCGCGTACGCCGCCCGCACGCTGATCGCCGGCGCCGGCGGGCTGTCCGAGCCCCGGCTCCCCGACATCGCGGGGATCGACACGTTCGCCGGGCCGGTCTTCCACACCGCCCGCTGGGACCACGACGTCGACCTGGCCGGCAAGCGCGTGGCGGTGATCGGCACCGGTGCCTCGGCGATCCAGGTGGTCCCCGAGCTGCGCAAGGTCGCGGCCCGGGTCGACGTCTACCAGCGCACGCCGAACTGGGTGATCCCCCGCAACGAGCGCCGCACCTCCGAGAGGCGGCGCGCGGTGTACCGGCGGTTCCCCGGCGTCCAGCGCGCGGTGCGCGCCGGCGTCTACGCGACGCTCGAGGCGCGGGTGCCGGCGTTCGTCCGGTTCCCGCAGCTGCAGGCGCTGACCGAGGCCGCCGCGAAGGCCAACATCCGGCGCGGGATCGCCGACCCGGAGCTGCGGGAGGCGGTCACGCCGACGTACCGGGCCGGGTGCAAGCGGATCCTGATCTCGAACGCCTGGTACCCGGCGCTGGCCGCCGACAACGTCGACCTGGTCACCGCGGGCATCGACCGGATCACCCCGGGCGGGGTCGTCGACGCCGAGGCGGCCGAGCGCGAGGTCGACGTGCTGGTGATCGCGACCGGGTTCCACGTCACCGACCCGCCGATCGCCGAGCGCATCACCGGCCGCGACGGCCGCACGCTCGCCGAGGTCTGGGCCGCGACCGGGATGCAGGCCTACAAGGGCACGACGTTCCACGGCTTCCCGAACCTGTTCCAGCTGGTCGGCCCGAACACCGCACTGGGCCACTCGAGCATGGTCCACATCATCGAGTCCCAGGTGCGGTACGTCGTCGACGCGGTCGACACGCTGCGCCGATCGGGCTGGGCACCGCTCGAGCCCACCGCCGCCGCCCAGGACGCCTGGAACGAGACGGTGCAGGAGCGGATGGCGGGCACCGTGTGGACCGCCGGCGGCTGCGCGTCGTGGTACCTGGACGCCTTCGGCCGCAACACCACCCTCTGGCCCGGCCACACCTTCACGTTCCGGCGGCACCTGTCCCGCTTCGACCGGGGCGCCTACCAGGTGACCGACCCCAGCCCTGCCAGCAGCCCCTCACCCAAGGAGACCCTCCCCGCATGAAGACCCTCAAGAACCAGGTCGTCGTGATCACCGGCGCCGGCTCCGGCATCGGCCGCGCCATCGCGGTCAACTGCGCCCGCCGCGGCTCGCTGCTCGCGCTCTCCGACGTCGACGAGGCCGGGCTGGCCGAGACCGTCGCGCTGGCCGAGGACGCCGAGGCGCCCGAGGTCCGCTCGGACCGGCTCGACGTCGCGGACCGGGCCGCCTTCACGGCGTACGCGGCCGCGGTCGCCGAGCACTTCGGCCGGGTCAACGTGGTCGTCAACAACGCCGGCGTGGCGCTGGCCGGCGACGCGATCGACCTCTCCTACGAGGACATGGACTGGATCGTCGGCATCAACTTCTGGGGCGTCGTGCACGGCACCAAGGAGTTCCTGCCGCACCTGATCGCCTCCGGCGACGGCCACCTGGTCAACCTCTCCTCCCTGTTCGGGCTGCTCGCGATGCCCGGCCAGAGCGCCTACAACGCCACCAAGTTCGCCGTGCGCGGCTTCACCGAGGCGGTGCGCGAGGAGATGCTGATCGCCGGCCACCCGGTCGGCGTCACCGCCGTCCACCCCGGTGGCATCAAGACCGCCATCGCCCGCAACGCCCGCGTCTCCGACCAGGAGGACAAGGCCGCCACCGCGAAGCTCTTCGACGAGAAGCTCGCGTCGATGACGCCGGAGAAGGCCGCGGAGATCATCGTCGGCGGCATCCTGAGGAACCGGGCCCGCGTGCTGGTCGGCCTGGACGCCCACGCCCTGCACCACTTCCAGAAGCTCGCCGGGAGCCGGTACGAGGACGTGGTGGCCCTGGTGGCCCGCAAGGTGATGCCGGCGAAGACGTCGGTCGTCTGAGGGGCTGGTCGCCGTCGGCGCGGGTGCGCCGTCGGGGCGGGTGCGCCGTCGGGGCGGGTGCGCCGTCGGGGCGAGTGAGCCGTCGGGGCGGGGTCGTGTGCCTGAGAACCCGGTATGGCGATGCGTGAGGCACACGACCCACACCAGACCCGCGCGTGGCCGGCGTCGTGTGCCTGAGAACCCGGTATGCCGATGCATCAGACACACGACCCGCCTCAGCGCCTGAGCATCGGCCTACTGGCCGGCGCCCCAACCGCCGCCGCCCCAACCGCCGCCCTTCTCCCGGTACTTGCGCCCGAGCTTGTCGCCCGGGCCGCGGTCAGGGAGACCAGCGCTCAACCAGATCAGGGCGAGCAGCGCGCCGATGGCGAGCACCAGCAGGATCAACTTGATCATCCATCCCCCATTCCGAACGGGCGTCGATCGCTACACGCCCACCGCCAGCGACACGCCCAGTCTGCCCGAACCGGAGCCCGGGACGCCCGGATGGCGGCAGCGTGGGGCGGGCGAGTCGTGTGCCTGAGAACCCGCTCTGCCGCTTTGTGGGGCACACGACTCGAGCCGAACTCGGGCGCGGACGGGGTCGTGTGCCCAGGAACCCTCTATGCCGATGCGTGAGGCACACAACCCACACCACCGCCGCCGGCAGAACGCGCCGAAGCCCGCGCCCGGCTACTCGCCCGGCCTCTCCTCGCGTCGCCGGATCTCGTCGAGGGAGATCTCGACGCGCGCGGGGTCATCACCGCGGACCGGCTCCGGCACCTCAACGCCGCTCGGCTCAGGCGCCTCAGCGCCGCTCGGCTCCGGCACCTCAACGCCGCTCGCCTCCGGCGCCGCCGCGGGCTTCGAGCCGGGGTCGACGACGCGCGTCTCCTCGGCGTCCTCCTCGGCGGCGAGCGCCGCGACGTCCTGGGTCGGGATGACGACGGTCTCCGCCTCCTGCGCCGCCCGCTCGGCGGCCCGCTCCCGCTTGAGCAGCGCCCGGGTCTTGGTCCGGGTGACGCCGACCAGGCGCGGGCCGGAGAGCCGGACCGGGACCTTGCGCGCCTCGCGGGCGACCGGCTGGGCGACGTACTCGCCCAGGATGACGCCGGCGGCGAGGGCGATCGCGATCGAGAACGCGGTGACCATGGCGAGGATGCCGTCGGCGGTCGCGGCGTCGTTGCCCTCGCCGATCAGCGCCAGTCCGCGATAGATGGAGAGTCCGGGCAGCAACGGCACCATCGCGGAGACCACCACGATCAGCGGCGGCACCTGCAGCCGCCCCGAGACCCGGTAGGAGACCAGGCCGATCGCGAACGCCGCGAGGCCGACCGCCCAGGCCCGGCCGAAGTCCTGCGTCTCCACCGCGAAGGTGACGACCACGGCCACCCCGGCGAGCCCACCGATCGGCGCCAGGGTCCGCATCGGCGCGTACGACGCGTAGCCGAACGACGCCGCGGCGAAGGCGGCGCCGAGCGCCGCGACGCCGATGCCGACCAGGTCGGTGCGCGCAGGTTCGAGGCGCGGCATGTCGAGCCCGATCGCCGCGGCCAGGCTCAGGCCGCCGCCGACGCCGGCGATGACGCCGATCGTGGCCAGCATCGCCTCGAGCATCCGCGCGCTGCCGGTGACGTAGAACCCGGAGAGCGCGTCCTGGACCGCACCCATGAAGCCGATGCCGGCCAGCAGCATGATGATGTTCGCGCTGACCACGAGCGAGGCGTCGAGGTGGACCCAAGCCTCGGCGACCCGCGTGGTGGCCGCGGCGAGGACGGTCGCCAGCGCCGCCCCGGCGATCTGCTGGTAGAAGACGGGGATCAGTCGCCGCGTCATCAGGTACTGCAGCCGGTCGATCGCGACCGCGGCCAGGAACGCGGCGATCACCACGGTCCCCGAGCCGCCCAGCTGCACGCCGACGCCGGCGCACATGCCGCCCCAGCCGAGCGTGGCCGCCCAGCGTGGGCGCGCATGCCCGGAGGAGACGATCCGCGCCACCCGGGCGCGGGCCTCGACCAGGTCGATCCGCTCCGCGAGCACCTCGCGGACCAGGTGGTCGACCCGAGTCAGGTCCTCGTAGTCGATGTCGCGGTGGGTGACCTGCCGGATCTGGAACAGCGGCGACTCGTCGGGCCCCATCTGGACGCTCATCGAGAGCGAGGTGAAGGTGACGTCGATCTGCGGGTGCCGGATCCCCAGCGCCTGCGCGAGGGCGCGCATCGTCGCGGTCACGTCCGCGGCGCCCGCGCCGGAGGAGAGCAGCACCTCCCCCACCCGGAGGCAGAGGTCGAGCGTCTGCGCCAGACGCCGGTCGTCACTCATCCCGTCATCGTGACAGGACTCTCCGGGCCAGCCCACCCACCGGGGGTATCCGGCTGCGCGGGACCCGCGGGGGACGGAGCGGCCGGGCTCAGCGGCCGGGCGGCGGCAGCGCGTCGGTGGCCTCCAGCTGGTCCATCCCCGTGACCAGCAGCAGGTCGACCGTGATGGAGCGGACCTGCGCCAGGATCGCCGCCCCGGTCAGCTCGCTGGTCCGCTCCACCAGCCCGGTGGCCTGGCCTACGGCGAGCAGCCCGTCGCGGGCGGCGGCCGGCATCCGGTTGGCGGCGAGCTCGTCCGCGACCCGGTCGACCGCGATCGCGAGGTCGGCGGTCAGGTCGGCGTACGAGCCCGGGACCTGGCGCCGCCGGTACGCCGCCACCGCGACCTGCCGCACCAGCACCCGGGTGCTGCGCAGCGACCGGTCCAACGGGTCGACCAGCTCGGCCATCTGCCGGACCGGCTCCCGGTGCCGCCGGCGGAACGGGGACGAGCTGACCACCGACATCCCCTCGCTGGCCGCCGCCTGCAGCTCGCGGATCATCCGGTCCGTGGCGCGGGCGTCGGCGAGCAGGGCCAGCGCGGGCTCGCTCTCCCCGTCGATCATCACCTGGCTGGCGGCGCGCAGCAGCGCGGCGATCTTGCGCGCGACCGCCGCCGCCTGCTCGCGCGGTCGCCGCAGCGGCGCCGCGGGCACCACCGCGGCGGCGACCAGTGCGACCCCGCCGCCGATCAGCGCGTCCGTCCATCGCGTCAGCGCGTCGGCCGGGTCGCTGATCAGCGTCGCCACCACGATCGACTGCACCGCCGCCTGGTTGACGAAGACGTTGCCGGCGTCGAGCAGCAGCGCCGTCGACATCGCCAGCGCCACGATCACCGTGAGCTGCCAGGCGCCCGAGCCGATCCAGAGCACGAGCACGTCCGCGATGAAGACGCCGATCGCGACCCCGACGGTCACCTCGGCGACCCGGCGCAGCCGCTGGCCGTAGGAGGTGCCGAGCGAGACCACGGCCGCCACCGGCGCGAAGAACGGCGTGGTGTGGCCGAAGACCTCGGTGGCCACGAGCCAGGCGACGCCGGCCGCGACCGAGCACTGCACGACCGCGAACACCTTGCTCCGCCAGCGGCCGATCCGCTGCCGGGCCGACATCCTGCCCCGCGCCCAGAGCCGGTCCAGGGGCGCGTCCATGCGGCGATCCTTCCACGTCACGCCGCGCCGAGGTCCGCACGAGGCACGCGGTGTGGAACGCTTTCCCCGTGCGGATCGACTTCCACGCCTCCCCCGAGCCGACGCTGGGCGTCGAGTGGGAGTTCGCGCTGGTCGACCGCCGCACCCGCGATCTGCGCAACGACGCCGCGCACCTGTTCGCCCGCGCCAAGGCGCGCATGCCGGACCCGAGCCGCCTGCACAAGGAGCTGCTCAAGAACACCGTCGAGGTGGTCACCGGCGTGCACCGCACCGTCCCGGCGGCGATGGCCGAGCTGCGCGACACCCTCGGCTACGTGCTGCCGGCCTGCGACGCCCTCGACCTGGACCTGTACGGCGCCGGCACCCACCCGTTCGCCTCCTGGACCGGCCAGCAGCTCACCGAGGGGGTCCGCTACGCGGAGCTGATCAACCGCACCCAGTGGTGGGGCCGGCAGATGCTGATCTGGGGCGTGCACGTGCACGTCGGGATGCCCGCGGTCGAGCGCGTGATGCCGGTCCTCTCGGCGCTGCTCACCTACTACCCGCACCTCCAGGCCCTCTCGGCCTCCTCCCCGATCTGGGCCGGCGTCGACACCGGCTACGCCTCCAACCGCGCGCTGATGTTCCAGCAGCTGCCGACCGCCGGGCTGCCGTTCCAGTTCGAGCGCTGGGAGGAGTTCGAGGCGTTCGCCGAGGACCAGCTGGTCACCGGCGTGATCGACGAGCTCAACGAGATCCGCTGGGACGTGCGCCCGGCGGTCAACCTCGGGACGCTGGAGAACCGGATCTGCGACGGCGTCTCCACGTTCGCCGACCTCGCGCCGCTGGTGGCGCTCACCCACTGCCTGGTGGTCTGGCTCGACGAGCGGGCCGCGGCCGGCGAGGAGCTGCCGACCATGCCGCCGTGGCACGTGCAGGAGAACAAGTGGCGCGCCGCCCGCTACGGGATCGACGCGATCGTGATCCTGGACGCCGCCTCCCACGAGCGCCTGGTCACCGACGACCTGGCCGAGCTGGTGCCGCGCCTGATGCCGGTCGCCGAGCGGCTGGGCTGCGCGGCCGAGCTGGCCGGCGTCCTCGACATCATCGAGCGCGGCCCGTCCTACGTGCGGCAGCGCCGGGTCGCCGAGCGCACCGGCAACGACCTGGTCGCCGTGGTCGACTCCGTCGTGCAGGAGCTCCGCACCGACCTCGCCTGATTGGCCGAGCGTGGCTCCGCTTCGCTCCGCCACGCTGCCGGCCACGCGGTCGAGCATTTCGCAGTGCCAGGTCGCCTGGCGACTCACTGCGTCCGCACGCGGAGAAGCCCGCTCGCGCCCTCCGGTCGCTCCTTCGTCGCTTCCTCCGGCGCGCTTCGCGCGCGTTCCCCGCGCTAGCGGACGTCACTTCCGCGGCGGCTCAGTGCCCGCGCTCTGGTGGCGTCATCTCCAGCCGCACGCCGAGCAGCCGGACGGGCCGGTCGCGCTCGACGCGCTCCAGCAGGGCCACGGCCTCCTCGGCCAGCACGTCGGCGTCGCCGGTCGGGGCGGGCAGCTTGTGGCTGCGGGTGACGGTGAAGAACGGCACGTAGCGCAGCTTCAGCTCGACCCGCACCGCCGGCCGGCCCTCGGCACGGATGTCCTCGGCGACGAGGCGGGCCAGGCGTCGTACCTGCTCGGCGACGTCGGCCCAGTCGGTGAGGTCGGTCTGGAACGTCTCCTCGCGGCCGTGGCCGCGCGCCACCCACGGGGTCGGGTCGACCGGGCTGGGGTCGACGCCGCGGCCGAGGCGGCGCAGCCAGGGACCGGTGGTCGGGCCGAACGCGTCGGCCAGCGCGGAGGGGTCGGCGCGCGCCAGGTCCTCGACGGTGTCGATGCCCAGGTCGGCCAGCCGGGCGGCGGTCCTGGAGCCGATCCCCCACAGCGCGCGCGTGGGCCGCGGCCCGAGCACCGGGAACCAGGTCTCGTCGCTGATCCGGTGCACGCCGCTGCCCGGCTCGGGCCCCGCGCCGGGCGGCCCCGCCCGGGGCTTGGCGAACCCCGTGGCCAGCTTGGCCTGCAGCTTGTTGTCGCCGATCCCGACGCAGCAGGTCAGGCCGCACCGCTCCAGCACCGCGGCGCGCAGGCGTTCGGCGACCCCCTCGGCGGGCTCCGGGTCGGCGGCGGCCCCGGGGGCCGCCCCGAGGAACGCCTCGTCCCAGCCGAGGACCTGGACCACGAGCGGGGCACCGCCCCACTCCTGGGCGCGGACGGCGTCGAATACCCGCGCCGAGACCTCCTCGTAGTGCTCCCGGTCGACCGGCAGGAAGACCGCGTCGGGGCACCGGCGCGCGGCGATCCGCAGCGGCGTGCCGGAGCCGACGCCGTAGGCCCGGGCCTCGTACGACGCGGTGGAGACCACCCCACGCTCGGTCGGGTCGCCACGACCGCCGACCACGACCGGCCGCCCGGCCAGCTCGGGGCGGCGCAGCACCTCCACCGCGGCCAGGAACTGGTCGAGGTCCAGGTGCAGCACCGGCGTGGTCATCGCCCCCAGTAGACCCCAGCGCGCCCGCGGCGGCCCGCCGGAGCCGAGGCGCTCACTCGAACCAGACGTAGCAGGAGTCGGTCCGGCACTGCGGCAGGCGGCCCCAGCCGGTGCCGGCCTGGAGCGCTCCGTCCTCGCCGAGGAGCACCACGATCTCGCCCAGCTCCTGGGTGTCGAGGTCCTTGGCGACGTACACGAGGTCGTCGTCACCGTCGCCGTCGACGTCGGAGGCCGTCGCGGCGGTGACCCGCAGCTCGCCCGCCGGGTCGCGCAGGACCGGCCCCGGCCGGGCCGCGAGCCGTCCGTCGGCGAGCTCGTAGGTGGTCACGATGATCTCCCCGCTCCCCGCGTTGTGCCCGAGGCCGGCCACCAGGTCGGGCCCCGTGCCGGGGTCGAAGGCGACGTAGGCCCAGGCGAAGTCGGTCGGCTCGACCACGTCGCCGACCTCGAACGAGGTCCCGGTCGAGGTGATCTGCCGGTAGCCGTCCGCGCCGCTGTAGTAGTCCTCGTAGCTGTGGTTGGCGTCGGTCAGGGTCTCGGCGGGCACCTCGGCGAAGATGTCGTCGTCCCCGTCACCGTCGAAGTCGCCGGGCGTGAGCAGCGTGTAGTTCACGGCGGCGTTGGGGAGGGCGCCCCACAGCACCGGGTCGGCGAACGTGCCGTCTCCACCGCCGACCATCACCCACAGCTCGTCGAGGCGACCCTGCGGCCCCTCGACGAGCAGGTCGGTGGCGCCGTCCCCGTCGAAGTCGCCGGGGATGAGCGCGGCATCGGCGTCCCGGCCGTCGGCGGCGAAGGAGAGGGTGACCGGGTCCGGCGCGGGGCCGTCGGTGTCCGTCGTCCGGAACGCCAGCGTGCCGCTGCCGTCGTCGTAGGACCAGGAGAGCTGCTCCTCGAGGCCGTCGCCGTCCCAGTCGGCCCACCGGTTGGCGAACGCGACCGCGGAGTCGATCTCCTCGGCGCGGAGGTCGAAGCCCCGGCCGTTGCTCGTGCCCAGCAGCTCCGTGGTGCCGTCCCCGGGCGCGAACAGCGTCAGCACGACGTCGCCCAGCCCGTCGCCGTCCTGGTCCCCGGTGACGACCGGCGCCGGTTCCGCGACCGCGGTCCCGCCCGCCTCCTCGCCCTCCCAGGGCCGTACGACGGCGAGCGCCACGCCGACGCCGACGACGACCACGAGCGCCAGCACCAGCACCGCCCACGGCCACCACGGGCGCCGGCCGGCCCCGCCGGGACCCGGCCCGGGCGGTGGCGCCGGCGGCTGGACCGGGCCGGTCTCGGCCTGGCGGCGGTGCGCGGTCCAGCCCGAGCCGTCCCACCACCGCTCCCAGCCGTCGCCGTCCGGGTACCAGCCGGGCTGCGCCGAGTACCGGTTCATCGCGCGTCCTCTCCACTGCCCGGCGGCGCGGGGCCGCCGGGCTCGCAGGATGACCCGCGCCGGGGCCCGCGCGTCGCCGTACCGCCGGGATTTCCCCCGTTCCGGCGAGGCTCGCCCCGGTCCGGGCTCAGCGGGCGCGCCGCTCGGCGGCCGTCGCCGGTCCCACCTCGGCGAAGCCGCCGCCCACCCTCTCGGCGACCGCCCGCAGCCGTGCCCGGGTGATGGCGGCGACGGTCGGGTAGCCGGCGCGCTCGGCGTTGCTGCCGGGGCGGGTCGGCTCGGCGGAGTTCACCGACAGGCAGGTCCGGCTCCCGCCGTCGGCGGCGTTGGCCAGCGCGACCGCGTGGCCCGTGGTGCCGCTGCCGGCGAAGAAGTCGAGCACCCGGGCGTCCTCGGGCATCGTCTCCAGGATGCGGCGCACCAGGCCGGTCGGCTTGGGCGACTCGAAGACGTGCCCGAGCACGGCCTTCAGCTCGGCGACGGCGGTGTCGGTGGAGCCGATCTCCTCGGCGAGCCAGATGGTGCGCAGCTTCTTGCGCCGCCTCGCGCCACCGAGCGGGTGCAGCCAGTCGCGCTGGAACACGTCCACGCGCTCGCCGCGCGCCCCGCGGACCGGCCGGCACTCCAGGTCCCCGGCGCGCTCCTCGATCCGCGGCACCGACCAGCGCCACACGGCAGGGCTGCCGTCGCCGAAGACGGGCTCGATCCGGGTGCCCCCGGCGAACGGCTCGGCGGCCACGCGGCCGGAGCCGGGGTCGCCCCACAGCGGGAAGTGCAGCGTCGGGGCGGTGGCGGGGTTGAACTTCTTGTTCGTGTTGCGCAGGGGCAGGCGCCGGTAGCGACGACCGTCCTCGGCGACCAGCGGGAAGTCGGACTCCACCACGGTCGACGGGCTGGAGGCGTCGAGCGCGCACCGGGGCAGCTCGCGGGCGTACGCCAGCAGGTACTCGTGCGACGTGGCGAAGCCCCGCCCCAGCTGACGGCCCTTGGGGTTGAGGTTGACCACGATCTGGCCGAGCAGGTTCGCCTCCCCGAAGACCTCGTCCATCAGCAGCCGCAGGTGGGCCACCTCGTGGTCGTCGATGCTGACGAAGATGGCGCCGCCGGGCGACAGCACGCGCCGCGCCTCGACGAGCCTCGGCCGCATCATCGCGGTCCACGCCGCGTGCCGGCCGAGCGCCCCGGTGCCGCGCTCCCCGCGGAAGTCGTCGCGGTAGGCGAAGTCGTTGCCGGTGTTGTACGGCGGGTCGACGTAGATCAGGTCCACGCCGCCGGCGGGCAGGGTGGGCAGCACCTCGAGGTTGTCGCCCTCGATGAAGGTGTTCCACGGCTCCGGCACGGCCCCATCCTCGCCTGACCTGCCCGGATCGCGCCGACGGCCACGCCGGAGCGGCTCCCCGATCGGCCGCCGCCGCGTGCTTAGCATCGAGTCCATGCGTCGCCACTTCCCCGCGCTGCTGCTCGTCGCCGTGCTCGCGACGGCCGCACCCCTGTTCCTCCTCGACACCGACGACGAGCCCGCCGCCGCCTCGACGGCCGCGCTGGCGAGCGCCGCACGCCAGGACGGCGACGGTGACGGTGACGGCAAGGTGCGCCGCCGCCCGGCCGGCTCCGACCCGACCACCTGGCAGACCTCGGACCGCGTGATCGGGCCCAGCGCCCCGGAGCGCTCGGCGCGCGCCGCGGCACGGACCAAGGTCACGAAGCGGTTCCGCTACCAGGTCGCCCCCGGCGTGTGGGCGGGCTCCTTCACCGAGACCTGGCCCGGCCGGGAGGTCCGGTACTACGTCGTCACCGCTCGGTACGACAAGCCCGGCGTCGGCTTCCGGCTGGGCAGCCCGGAGGTGGTGGCCCGCACCGCGCCGACCAAGCGCATGGTCCGCAAGATCCCGCACTCGGTCGCCGGCGTGAACGGCGACTTCTTCGACATCGGCGACACCGGCGCCGCGCTCGGCGTCGGCATCGACCGGGGGCGGCTCGTCAACGGCCGCCGCAGCGGCTGGAACTCGGGGTTCTACTTCGACGCGGACGGCACGCCGCGGATCGGCCTCGTGCCGGTGACGATCAAGCTGCCGAACCGGACGGGCATCCCGCTGACCAACTTCAACTCCGCCCAGGTGATGCCGAACGGCATCGGCATCTACACGCCCCGATGGGGCACCACCTCGGGCTACCGCTGGACCGACGGGCAGACCGAGAACGTCCGGATGATCCGCGTCGAGGGCGGCGAGATCGTCGAGAAGCGCCACGTCTTCCCGGCCGGCCAGAAGTTCACGGGCCGGATCCTGGTGGCCCGCGGCGCGCGCCAGACGGCGCAGTTCGACGCGCTCGCGGTCGGTGACCGCGTCCGGATGAAGTGGGGCGCCACCGGCGGCCTCGGCACCGGGATCACCGGAAACGCGATCGTGCTGAAGAACGGCAAGGTGGTGGCCACCGACAACCGCGAGCTCCACCCGCGCACCGCCGTCGGGATCGACCGCAAGCGGCACCGCATCATCCTCCTGGTGGTCGAGGGCCGCCAGGAGTTCAGCGACGGTTACACGATGGTGGAGATCGCGCGACGGCTGAAGAAGATGGGTGCCCGGGCGGGGCTGAACCTGGACGGCGGCGGCTCGTCGACGATGGTGTCGCTGCGCGACGGGAGGAACCGGGTCCTCAACTCGCCCTCGGACGGGCACCAGCGCTCGGTGGCCAACGCGCTCGTGGTCACCTACCAGGAGCCCTGAGCCCGCAGCCGGGCCGAGCCACCCGCCCGGTCAGGACCCGGAGCCGTCGGCCGTGCGGGTGGGACCCGGATCGATCGGCAGCAGGTCCGCGGGCAGGTCGATCACCGCGACCGAGGTCTCGGCCACCACGCACGTGACGTTGTCCGGCGGCGGCGGGGCGCTGACGCGGACCTCCCCCGCCACCAGGGCCACGTCGACCTCCTCGGGCGCGAGGCAGCCGACGCGCACGACCGCGGCAGCCAGTGCCCGCCCGGGGCCCGCGGGGTTCGCCTCCGCGAGCGCGACGAGGTCGTCCGCGAGCAGCCCTCCGGCCCGACCGTTCTCCCGGAACGTCGCCGCGTAGCGGAGCAGCGAGAGCCGGTCGTCGATCGCCGTCGGGGTGGTGTCGACCGTGCCGCCGGCGGCGGGCTGGGTGACGATGCCGAGGAGCTCGTGGGCCACCGGCTGCCCGGTGGCCCCGGCGCTCCCCTCCTCGGCGTCCGACGAGGATCCGCCGTCGCCGCCCTCTCCCCCGCAGGCGGCCGCGAGCGGCAGGACCGCGATCAGCGCGAGGACCAGCAGCGGCGGGCGGGTGCGACGGGGCATCGCCATGGTGCTGTGACGGTACCCGCCGCACCCCGGTTCCACCGCGGCCGGGGCGGGTGCGGCAGGCTGGACCGGTGGCGCGCCGTACCTTCACCCGCGAGGAGCTGGAGTCGTTCCGCGACGCGGAGGTCCCCGACCTGCTGCCGACCGGCCCCGGCCAGGAGCTGCGGCTCCTCTTCGTCGGGATCAACCCCGGCCTGTGGACGGCCGCGACCAGCACCCACTTCGCCCACCCCGGCAACCGGTTCTACCCGGCGCTCCTCAAGGGCGGGGTGATCACCACCCCGATCGACCCGGCGGCGGGGATGGGCGACGCCGAGCGGGACCTGCTGCGCGAGCGCGGGATCGGCATCACCAACATCGTGCACCGGGCCACGGCGAAGGCCTCCGAGCTCTCCGACGACGAGCTGCGCGCCGGCGGCGAGCAGCTGACCGCCCTGGTCGAGCGGGAGCGACCCCGCGTCGTCGCGGTCGCCGGGATCACCGCCTACCGGACGGCCTTCCGGCGTCGTACGGCGAAGCCCGGCCGGCAGCCGGAGCGGCTCGGGCCGGCCGAGCTCTGGGTGGTGCCCAACCCGAGCGGGCTGAACGCGCACGAGACGGTGGACTCGCTGGCCCGCGCCTACGCGGAGGTCGGCGCCGCGGCCGGGCTGGTCTCCTAGCGACCGTCGTGGCGGCCGCTGGCGCGGCCGACCACCAGGGGAAGCAGGCCGCCGGCCCCGGAGTGCTCCTCGATCTCGACCGCGGCCAGCGGGGACCGCTCAAGGGTGGCGAGGAAGTCGCGGTTGGGGCGGCACCCGTCGCCGAGCCTGCGCTGCACCGGGGTGATCAGGTCGTGCACGAAGCCCGGCACCCCCTGGCCGCGGACGTGCTCGTGGAAGAGGAAGGTGCCGCCGGGACGCAGCACGCGGTGCACCTCGGCCAGGGCCAGGTCGGGGTCGTCGAGGGAGCAGAACAGCAGCGACGCGGCGACCGTGTCGAAGGAGCCGTCCTCGAACGGGAGCCGGTAGGCGTCGCCGTCCAGGATCTCCCAGCGCTCGGCCCGGATCTTCCCGACCACCGCCTGGAGCTGGTCACGGAGCCCCGGGTTCGGCTCGACCATCGTCAGGTCGGTCACCTCGACCGGGTAGTGCGGGACCGAGTAGCCGTTCCCGGTGCCGAGGTCGAGCGTGCGGCCTCGCGCCCGGGACAGGTGCCGCGCTCGAAGCCGGCCGTGGCCACCGGCCTCGACCCGGTTCATGATCCGCGGGTAGATCCCGGCGAAGTAGCGCTGACCGACTGTCCCCCGCTCCGAGCTCATGCCCCGATCATGGCACCCGGCCGGGTGCGCCACCGGTCCTCGCGAGGTAGTCCGCCACGACCGCCGCCACGGTGCCGCCGACGTCGAGGACGATGCCGGGCTCGTCCGCGCCGAGCGGCTCGAGGGCGTCGTACTGGGAGTCGAGCAGGGCGGCCGGCATGAAGTGGCCCGGGCGGTCGGCCTGCCGGCGGGCGATGGTGCCGCGCGGGCCCGCCAGGTGGACGAGCCGCAGCCGCGGCGCGTGCCCGCGCAGCCGGTCGCGGTAGACCCGCTTGAGCGCCGAGCAGGCGATGACCGCGCCGGTGCCGTCGTGCGCGGCGAGCCACGCGCCGACCGCGTCCAGCCACGGCCCGCGGTCGGCGTCGTCCAGCGGCACCCCCGCCGCCATCTTGGCGATGTTGGCGGGCGGGTGCAGGTCGTCGCCGTCCGCGAACGGGACCCCGAGCCGGCCGGCGAGCGCGGCGCCGACGGTCGACTTGCCGGAGCCGGAGACGCCCATCACGACCAGGAGCGGGGGCCCGCCGAGGGGCGCCGCTCCGTCCGTCGTCATGCGGCCAGTCTGCCCGGGGCGGTCAGCCGGCGTCGGCGAGTCCCGCCAGGCCGGCCAGGTCGTCGGGAGCCACCACCCAGAGCTCGCGGTCGTTGGCGACGTGCACCGGCCAGCGACCCGACCCCGGCGCCAGCGCGCGCGCCCACGCGACGTCGCCCGCGGCGCGGGCGCGGCCGGGGCGCGCGAACAGGAACGCCAGCTCCTCGTCGTCGGTGACGGCGTCGCGCAGCAGGTCCAGCAGGCCGGCGGCGTCCCCCGGCTCGGGCCGCAGCGGGACGCCCTCGACCTTGGTCAGCCCGAGCGGGCGGCCGCCGGCCATGATCAGCACCCAGAGCTGCGGCTCGGCGAAGCCGAGCTCGCCCATCAGCGCCCGCCAGGTCCGCTCGAGGCTGACCTGGTCGACGATGGGCGGCATCCGGTCCGGCGGGAGCAGCGGCGGGATCTCGTGATCGCTCATGCGCCCACCCTGGAGCAGATCGCGGCGAGGCGTCGTCCGCTCTCCACAGCCCCACCCGCGTCCACCAGCCAGCCGGCCGCACGGCGCGGCCCGTGCCGACGACTACGATCAGGTCGTGAACCAGCCGCCCGCCACCACGCCGCGGCGCGCGTGGCTGGTCTGGGGCGTGGCGCTCGCGATCTACGTGCTCGCGGTCTTCCACCGCACCAGCCTCGCGGTGGCCGGCCTGGCCGCCACCGACCGCTTCGACCTGTCGGCGAGCCAGCTGGCGTCCTTCACCATGCTCCAGCTGATGGTGTACGCCGGCATGCAGATCCCGGTGGGCCTGCTGGTGGACCGCTTCGGCCCGCGCACCGTGCTCACCGCGGGCGTGACCCTGGTCAGCCTCGCCCAGGCCGGCTTCGCGCTCGCCGGCTCCTACCCCGAGGCGCTGCTGGCGAGGACGCTGGTCGGGATGGGCGACGCGATGACGTTCATCTGCGTGCTGCGGCTGGTGAGCAGCTGGTTCTCGCCCCGCCGGATCCCGCTGGTGGTCCAGATGACCGGCAGCACCGGCCAGATCGGCGCGATCGCCGCCGCCGTACCGATGACCTGGGCGCTGCGCGAGCTCGGCTGGAGCGGCGCCTACCTGACCGCGGCGGCGATCGGGCCGGTGCTGCTGGTCCTGCTGCTGCTCGTCGTCCAGGACTCGCCGGAGCGGCGCCACGAGCGCGGCCACCCGATGTCGCGAATGGCGCTGCTGAGCAGCCTGCGGGACTCCTGGGACCAACCCGGCACCCGGCTCGGGTTCTGGGTGCACTTCTCGACCCCGTTCAGCGCGCACCTGCTGGCGCTGCTGTGGGGCTTCCCGTTCCTGGTGGTCAGCGAGGGTGTGTCGGAGACGGCCGCCGGCACGCTGCTCAGCCTCATCGTGGTGGCCACCGTCGCCTCGGGGCCGGCGCTCGGCTGGCTGGTGGGACGCCACCCCTACCGCCGCTCGACCGCCGCGCTGGTCACCGTCGCCGCCACGGCCGCCACCTGGACGGCGGTCCTGGCCTGGCCGGGCCAGGCGCCGATGTGGCTGCTCGTCGTCCTGATGATCGTCTGCGGCTGCGCCGGGCCGGTCTCGATGATCGGCTTCGACGTCGCCCGGACCAGCAATCCGCCGCACCGGCTGGCGAGCGCGAGCGGGATCATCAACCAGGGCGGGTTCGTGGCCGCCCTGCTGGCGGTCTTCGGGGTCGGCGCCGTGCTGGATCTGATGACCCCGGGCTCCTCGACCGACTACTCTGCCAGGGCGTTCACGGCCGCGATGTCGGTGCAGTACCTGCTCTGGGGCCTCGGCGCCGCCCAGATCTGGCGTCACCGCCGGCGGGTCCGGCAGCTGGTCCCCCGGGAGACGGTCGAGCGCGGCTCCACCATGGTGACCTGACCGCACGGACGCGGCACGACCGAGGCGGCACGACGGAAGCGGCGAGGAAGAGGGCGATCGATGTCCTGGCAGATGCAGGCGATCGGCCTCTACATGCGCGCCACCCGCAAGCGCCGGTTCGCCGACCCGCTGGGCGCGGAACGGCTGCTCGCCGAGCCGAAGGGCTCGCCCGAGCCGCCGGCGCGGGCGGTCGACGGCCTCCTGGTGAGCATGCACGACATCGCCGGGTTCACGGCCTACGCGGTCACCCGCGAGGACATGGCCCACTACGACGTGCCGACCATCGTCTACGCCCACGGCGGCGCCTTCGTCAGCGAGATCTCGGGTCCCCACTGGCAGCTGATCGGCCAGCTGGCCCGCGAGGTCGACGCGGCGGTGCTGGTGCCGATCTACGGCCTCGCGCCGCAGCACACCGCGCGCGAGGCGCACGAGACGATGGCCACCATCGTCGACCGCGGCGCGGCCGAGGGACGGACGATGTACCTGGTCGGGGACTCCGCCGGCGGCAACCTGGCCCTGGTCGCCGCCCAGCAGGCCGCCGCCCGGGGCGTCACCGCCGTGCGCGGCGTCACGGCCATGGCGCCGTGGCTCGACCTGACCATGTCGAACCCGGAGGTCGACGCGTTGGAGCCGCACGACCCGTGGCTGGCGCGGGCCGCCCTGCACGAGGTGGCGCGGGTCTGGGCCGACGGCACCCCGCTGGACGACCCTCGGGTCAGCCCGCTGTTCGGGTCGTTCGAGGGGCTGCCGCCGATCGACCTCTGGATCGGTGACCGGGACATCTGCGCACCCGACGCCCGCCTGCTGCGTGACGCGCTGGCGGCGGCGGGGAACGACCTGACCTACCACGAGCAGCCGGGTGCGCTGCACGTCTACCCGCTGCTGCCGACGCCCGAGGGCCGCCGCGCCCGCGAGGAGCTGGTGGCGCACATCCGCGCCGCGCTCACCTAGCCAGGGCCACGCACCTAGGGACGGGGCGCGCGCGGGCTGCGGCGGTACGCCGACACGGTCGGGTCGCCCGCGAGCCAGAACCGCCACGGCACGTCGGCCGCCCTCGACACCCCCACGCGCGGGCCGCTGGCGACCGCGCCCGGGTCCGGGACCGCGGGCCCGAGCCGCACCGCCCCTGCGGCCGCGGGCGCGCCGGCGAGCAGGTCGGTCCCCTTGTCGGCCAGGGTGATCGCGAGCGCCTGGGCGAGGTTGCCGGGGCCGCGGGCCAGCCGGTGGTCGGCCACCTCGCCGCGGCGGGCCCGGGCCAGGTCGTGGCCGGCGACCACCTCCCCGGAGCGGACCAGGACCGCGGCGCCCTGCTCGGTCGGGCCCGTGACCACGTTGGCGCAGTGGTGGATCCCGTAGGAGCGGTAGACGTAGAGGCGCCACGGCGGGCCGTACATGATCTCCGAGCGCGGCGTGCGGGTGAACGCGTGCGAGGCCGGGTCGCGGCTGCCGCCGTAGGCCTCCACCTCGGTGATCCGCACCGCCACGCCGTGGCCGGTGAGCAGCCGGCCGAGGAGGGAGCGCGCAGCGGCGACCACGTCGCCGGTCTCGGCGCCGCCGCCGTCGGACGTATCCATGACGCGATTCTCACGGACTCCGATGGTGTGTCGTTCACACGATCCGGCTACCGTCGTACTTCGTCATGGACACCAGCGCCGCACAGCCAGATCCGCTCCACCAGGTCATCGAGAACCTCGAGGATGCCGAGTACAAGGTCGAGCAGCCGCTCCCCGGAGTGATCCGGGTCGAGGGGCGGTTCTCCAACACCGAGCGGATCGCCCTGCAGGCGGCCGCCGACGCCGGCGACCATGCGGTCGCCGTCTGGGCGATCAGCCACCACGACGACTGGACGCTGGCGGCCTGGAGCCGCCCCGAGCTGGTCACCATCACGCAGCGCGGCCCGGCCCCGCAGCGGTGGCGTCACCGCCAGCTGCCGCCGCAGCTGCAGCCGAACGCGCCGACCTTCCTGGAGGGCGCCGCGTCGCGGTTCGACATCGTGACCCGGCCCAAGCACCGGCCGACCGACGCGGCCCGCGCGGTGCTGGCCGAGTTCGACATCACCGACCCGGCCCCGCCGGGCTGGGTGCCGCCGGTCGTCGAGGCGCCGCCGGTCGTGCAGACCACCGTGCCGGTCGCGGCAGAGAAGGCCAGGCGGGCCACCGCCACCCGCGCCCCGCGCGAGCCCAAGGCGCCGGCCAAGCCCGAGCCGGTGGTCGCCGTCTGCCCGAGCTGCTTCATGGCGCTGCCCGCGACCGGGGTCTGCGACAACTGCGGCTGAGCGGGCCGGGTCGCCGCCGGGCTCAGACGCCCAGGTACCGCCCCGGGCGGTGGTTGAGCGCGAGCACCAGGTTGAGCGCGACGGCGCCGATCGCGGAGAACGCGACCGTGGCCGGGTCGCTGACGAACAGCGCGCCGAGCACGACGAACGCGTCCAGCGCCATCTGCACGTAGCCGGCCCGCATCCCGAGCCGCTCCTGGGCCAGGATCGCGACGATGTTGAACCCGCCGACGCTGGCGCCGTGGCGGAACAGCACGAGCAGGCCCAGACCGACCATCAGGTTGCCCAGGACGGCCGCGTACGCCGGGTCGATCCCCTGCACGTCGATGAAGCGCGGGTGGAGCTCGGCCAGGCCGGAGACGAGCCCGACGCAGAGCAGGCTGAGCAGCGTGAATCGCCACCCCTTGCGGCTGAGCGCGAGGGCGAAGAACGGCAGGTTGATGAGCACGAAGAGCACACCGAACGGCAGCGAGAGGCCGTAGGAGAGCAGCAGCGCCAGGCCGGCCGTGCCGCCGGTGACCAGCTCGGCCTCGCGCAGCAGGAGCAGGCCGAACGCGATCACCACGGTGCCGGTGGCGATCGCGAAGACGTCGTCGGCCAGGGAGTGCGGCGGTGCCTCGGGCTGGTCGGCCGGCGCGGGGCGGGCGGCCTGCGCGGGCCGGCTGTCGGGAGTGCTCACCCGAAAACCCTGCCGCCCGCGCGGCGTCCGCGCCGACCCGACGCCGACGTGATCTGGCCCACGTCGGGGGCCGCGTCCGGGTCCGACCGGACGGGCCTGGTAGGACGGTGCCCGTGACGACACCCCTCCCGCGCCTCGTCGTCGGCGCCGTCATCGTGGACGACCTGGGTGCGCCCAGCCGCGTGCTCGGCTGCCGACGTACCGGGCCGGAGGCGCTGGCCGGGCTGTGGGAGTTCCCGGGCGGGAAGGTCGAGGACGGCGAGACGCCCGAGCTCGCGCTGGCCCGCGAGCTGCGCGAGGAGCTCGCCCTCGAGGTCACGGTCGGCGACGAGCTGCCGGGGCCGTCCGGCCGGTGGCCGATCGACGAGCGCTACGAGCTGGCCCTCTTCCTCGCCGCGATCACCGGCGGTACGCCGGCGGCGGGCCCCGACCACGACGAGGTGCGCTGGCTGGGCCCGACCGACCTCGGGTCGGTCCCCTGGCTGCCGTCGGACCTGCAGGCGATCGGGCCGATCCGCGCGCTGCTGGCCGCGCCGGGGACCTGACGGCCTGAGGGCCCATTGCGGGCGGTGCGAGCGCGCGCCAGACTGACCGCCGTGGTCACCCGCGGCAGGAACGCCGGACGGCGCGCGGTCGCGCTCGCCGGCACCCTGGCCGCGCTCCTCGTGGCCGCCACGGCGGGGCTGGCGGCCACCGCGCCGCCCGCGGCGGCCGCCGACGCCGACGAGGTCACGCTGGCCGAGCGGTACGCGCCGGTCGTGCGGCTGGTCGACCAGCCCGAGGAGTGCGGCCCGGGCGAGCCGTACCGGCCCTCGGACGTCGACGCGCTGATGGAGAACGACTCGATCGCGCTGCGGGGTCCGTGGACCACGGACGACCTGGTGACCGTCGGGCCCTCGGCCGAGGAGCTCTCCGCGGGCCTGTGGGAGTGGTCGCTCGACTTCCCGGGCGACCCGCTCAGCCCCGGCTGCGGCTACGAGGAGTGGGCGGACCGCACCTTCGCGGGGACCCCGCCCACCGTCTACGCCCACGTCGCCACCCAGGAGGACGAGCCGGGGCGGCTGGCGCTGCAGTACTGGTTCTTCTACCCGTTCAACGACTTCAACAACAAGCACGAGGGCGACTGGGAGCGGATCCAGCTCGAGTTCGACGTCGGCACGGTCGCGGAGGCGCTCGAGACCGAGCCGGTGCTCGCGGTCTACAGCGCCCACGAGGGCTCCGAGCGGTCCGAGTGGGACGACCCGAAGCTCGGCCTCGTCGACGGCACCCACCCCGAGGTGTACGTCGCCGCCGGCTCCCACGCGAGCCACTTCACCTCCGACCTCTTCCTACTGCGCTCCGCGACCCAGGGCTTCGGCTGCGACAACACCCTCGACACCACCGCCACGACGCCGGTGGTGCGGACGATCCCGTCCGACCCCGACGAGGCGGTGGCGGAGTACCCCTGGATCGGGTACCTCGGTCGCTGGGGCCAGCGGGAGTCGCCGTCGTTCTACAGCGGGGCCACCGGGCCGGCCGCGAAGGACCAGTGGACCGAGCCGTTCACGTGGTCGGCCGAGGGGGGCGACCGGAGCTACCCCGTGCCGGGCGGGGAGGTCTACGGCGCCAAGACCACCGACTTCTTCTGCGAGGTCGTCGGCCAGGGGTCGGTGCTGCTGCTCCGGTTCACCGCCGCCCCCGGGCCCACGCTGGTGGTCCTCGGGGTGCTCCTCGCCGTGGCCGCGTGGCTGGTGCGGCGCACCTCCTGGAAGCAGGCGCGGGCCTGGCCGGCGACCGCCGAGCGGCCGCTGGGGCAGACGCTGGCCGCGGCGTGGTGGGTCTACCGCTCGCGGTGGCGCCTCTTCGCCGGGATCGGCGCGGGGGTGGCGGCGGTCTCCCTGGTCACCGGCGCGATCGGCCAGTTCGCCCCGGGGCCGGTCGTCGCTGCGACCGCCGGTCTCGCCCTGCTGATCGCGATCCTCTTCGCGCAGGCGGCGACCGCGAGCGCCTTCGCCGACCTCGACGCGGGCCGTCCGACCAGCGTCCGGCACTCCTACGGCCGGGCCTCGGCCCGCGCCGGGGCCCTGCTCGGCACCGCCGCGCTGTGGGCCACGGCGCTGCTCCTGACGCTGGCCACCCTCTGGCTCGCGGTGCTGGCGTTCCTGTTCTTCGCCGCGTGGAGCCTGTTCGTGATGGTGGTGCAGCTGGAGGGCCGCTCGGGTCTGCCCGCGCTGCGCCGGAGCTGGCACCTCGTGCGCGGCCAGTTCGTGAAGGTGGCGCTGCTGCTCCTCCTCGGCGCGGCGCTGTCCACGCTGCTCGGGGGGCTGCTCGGGTCCTTCGTGCTGGTGCTGGCGCAGGCGCCGTTCGTCCTGGTCAACCTGATCCCCGGCGTCGTCGCCGGGCTGCTGGTCCCGTTCACCGGCCTCGCGCTGAACTACGCCTACTACGACGGCGTGGCGCGGGACACGATCTCCCCCGAAGCCGCGACGCTCGGGGCAGGATCGGAGTCATGAGCGAGCGCAACGTCCTCGGTGGCGACCTGGAGCAGTGCGGAACCGATCCGATGACCGGCTTCCACCGCGACGGCAGCTGCTCCTGCGGTGAGCAGGACATCGGGCTGCACGCGGTCTGCGCGGTGATGACCGAGGACTTCCTCGCCCACCAGCGGGCGGTCGGCAACGACCTGGTGACGCCCCGGCCCGAGTGGTCGTTCCCGGGCCTGGTGCCCGGTGACCGGTGGTGCGTCGTCGCGGCCCGCTGGCTGCAGGCGTACGACGCGGGCGTCGCCGCCCCCGTCGTGCTGGCCGCGACCAGCGAACGGGCGCTGGAGGTGGTGCCGCTGGAGGCGCTGCGGGAGCACTCCGTCGACGTACCCGACGACCCGGGCAGCCTCGACGCTCTCTGACATTTCCTCGAATCAGTCGGCCCCGTCCCTGAAGCTTGGGGAGTGCCAACCGATGACCTCAGTCCCGGCCTCCACGAGTCGCTGCTGACCGAGCGGCTACGCCACGATGTGACCCGGTTGGGTGACCTCGCCAGCGCCGCGGACGTCGATGAGGCGGACCAGCCGCACGTCCTTGCCCGGCATCTCTACTCCGTTGCTCTGGAGGCCCTGGCCGCGACCCGCAACCAGGCCGATCGAGTCGAACTGGCGAATCGATTGGTCGAGGCCCTCGCGCCCAGCCAGTCGGTACTGGCGCCTCCCCGCCGCCTGCTGCGCGTGGATCGGCCGATCGAACCGGGCGCGATGACCTACGGCGACACCCGGCCGTCGACACCTCTGTCCGAAGCCGCCCTCCTCACGAATTCGCCCGGCGAACCCAGCCTGGGTGCCGAACTCAGGGCCGAAATCGACACTGCCGATCAAGTCGACCTGCTGTGCGCCTTCGTCAAGTGGCACGGCCTGCGCCTGATCGAAGACGAACTCCGCCGGCTGCGACCGCGCGGCGTCCGCTTCCGGGTCATTACCACCACCTACATGGGCGCCACCGAGGCCGCCGCGCTCGATCGGCTGGTGCGCGAGTTCGATGCCGAGGTGCGGATCCAGTACGACGCCCACCGCACCCGTCTCCACGCCAAGGCGTGGATGTTCCACCGCGCCAGCGGCTTCGACACGGCCTACGTCGGTTCGTCGAATCTATCCCGCGCAGCGCTGCTCGACGGCGTGGAGTGGAACGTGCGGCTGTCGCGGGTAGGCACACCACCGCTCTTCGACAAGTTCCAGGCGACGTTCGACTCCTATTGGAACGACCGGACCTACGAGCAGTACGACCCCGACCAGGATCGCGACCGATTGGACGACGCGCTCGCAGAGGCGTCCGGGAGGTTGCGACCCGACCGCGTCACGATCTCTCTTTCCGGACTAGAGGTACGCCCGTATCCGTACCAGCAGGAGATGCTCGACGCCCTCGATGCCGAGCGCACCGTCCACGACCGCCACCGAAACCTGGTCGTCGCAGCGACCGGTACGGGAAAGACGGTCGTCGCCGCCCTTGACTATCGCCGCTTGTGCGACCCCCGGCGCGGGGATCGGCCTCGGCTTCTCTTCATCGCCCACCGACGGGAGATCCTCGACCAGTCGCTGAGGACCTACCGCGAGGTCCTGGGAGACCCCAGCTTCGGTGAGCGCTATGTAGACGGGGCCCGCCCCGAGCGATGGCAGCATGTCTTCGCGAGTGTCCAGTCGCTGTCCTCCTACGGCATCGGTTCCATCCCACCGGACGCATTCGATGTCGTCGTCGTGGACGAGTTCCACCACGCGGCCGCCGCTACCTATCGCGCGATTCTTGGTCACCTCGCGCCCGCCGAACTCCTCGGCATGACCGCCACCCCGGAACGAGCCGACGGCATCGATGTCCGCAGCTATTTCGAGGGGCGCACCGCGGTCGAGCTGCGGCTCTGGGACGCGCTCGGCGCCGACCTGCTCTGCCCGTTCCACTATTTCGGCGTCGCGGATGGCACGGACCTACGCACACTCACGTGGTCGCGGGGCCGGTACGACGACGGTGAGTTGTCGAACCTGTACACCGGCAACGACGCCCGCACCCGGATCGTGCTGCGCGAGCTCCAGGACAAGGTGATCGACCTCCGCGGCATGCGCGCGCTCGGCTTCTGCGTGGGGGTGGCGCACGCCGAATACATGGCGCGCGCCTTCACCGCAGCCGGCATCCCCGCGGCAGCTGTCTCCGGCGCGACGCCATCGGCCGCACGCAAGCAGGCCCTGGATGACCTGCGGACCAAGAAGGTCAACATCCTCTTCTCGGCCGACGTGTTCAACGAGGGGCTCGACATCCCCGATGTCGACACCGTTCTGCTGCTGCGCCCCACTGAGAGCGCCACGATCTTCCTCCAACAGCTCGGACGCGGGCTCCGCCGCACCTCAGAGAAGGCAGTGCTGACGGTGCTGGACTTCGTCGGCTTCCAGCACCAGCAGTTCCAGTGGGACCGCAAGCTGCGGGCCCTCACCGGGTATTCGCGGGGCCGCCTGCAGCGGGAGGTGCACCGAGGCTTCCCCTTCCTGCCCTCCGGCTGCCAGATTCAGCTCGACCGGCAGTCGCAGGCGATCATCTTGGACAACCTCCGCAGCCAGATCGGCACCCGGTGGAAGAGCATCGTCAACGAGCTTCGAGCTCAGGGCGATGTCGAACTCGGCGCCTTTCTCGACGAGTCAGGAGTCGAGTTGTCCGACATCCTCCGCAAGGGGTCGCACTCGTGGACACGAGCACGGCGCGAGGCCGGCATGCCCACGCCACCGAGTAGCGATGCCGAGGAGCGCCTGCTGCGGCGCATCCGAGCCTTCGCACATGTCGATGACCGGCTGCGCGCGGAGAGCTACGCGAAGCTTCTCTCGGATGACGCGCCTCGCTACGCGGACCTGCAGCCGAGCGAACAGCGAGCGGCACAGATGCTGTTCTTCTCTCTCTGGCCCGACGGCGGTAAGCACGAGAGCGTCGAGGCGGGGCTCGACCAACTTCGGCGTGAGGCCGCGTTGCGTTCTGAGTTGAGCAGCGTTATCGAGATCTCCTTCGAAGCGGCGCGCCACCAAGCGCTAGAACTGACCGCGGACCTCGCTGGAGTGCCACTCCGCGTGCATGCCCGATACCAGCGCGAGGAGGTCCTCGCAGCGCTGGGCTACGCCTCGCTGCAGCGCCGACCGAATTCGTTCCGAGAGGGGGTCCTGTACGTCCCTGAGCTGAACGTCGACGCCTTCTTCGTCAATCTCAAGAAGTCCGAAGCCGACTTCTCTCCAACCACGATGTACCGCGACTACCCGATCAGTCCGACCCTGTTCCACTGGGAGTCGCAGTCGGGTACGACGACCGCTTCGCCCACCGGGCGGCGCTATGTCGAGGGGACCAGCTCAGTCCTGCTGTTCGTCCGGGAAACACGTCAAGACGACTTCGGCACCGCGCCGTACCTGTTCCTAGGGCCTGCGAGCTATGTCAGCCACGAGGGCGAGAAGCCGATCGCGATCACCTGGCGCCTCGAGCACCCCATGCCGATGGACTTCTATACGTCCGCCTCGGTCGCGGCGCAGTAGGCGGCTACTCGCAGGATGGGGCCGTCAGCAGCGCCCGCGGCCCGCAGCCTCAGGCGCCGGCGGCGAGCTCCTCGACCTCGGCGGTGACCTCCTGCGTGGTCGCGGCGACGCCACCGATCGCGGTGCGGGCCACGTCGGCGGCGGAGAGCTGGTTGGTGGCGAGCTGCGCGATCGCCTCCTGCGCGCCGGCCACCGAGGCGAAGACCTCGGCGATCTCGCCCGCGGAGGAGAGCACGTCCTGCGTGCCGCCGCGCACCTGCGCGAGCATCGACTCGATCGCCTCGGTGGCCCGTGCGGTCTCCGCCGCGAGGTCCTTCACCTCGCCCGCGACCACGGCGAACCCGCGGCCGGCGTCGCCGGCGCGGGCGGCCTCGATCGAGGCGTTGAGGGCGAGCAGGTTGGTCTGCGCGGCGATGCCGGCGATGGTCTGGGAGATGTTCGCGATCTGCGCCACCGACTCCTCCAGCCGGGCCACCACCTCGCGGGAGTTGGCGATGCTGGCGTGCGCCGAGCCCACCGCCTGGGCGACGCCACCGGCGGCACCCTCGATCTCGGCGGCCGCCGAGACCAGGCCGGCCATCACCGACTCCGACTCCGCGACGCCGGCGCGCAGCGACTCGCCCGCGGCGTTGAGCACGACGATCCGCTGGGCCAGCACCTCGGCGCGCTCACGACGCGCGGCGAGCTCCTCCTGCGCGGCCTCGGAGGCCCGGGCCTGCTCCGCCGCGAGCTCCCGCTGGGTCGCCATCTGGGAGGCGGCGGTCTCCTCGGCGCGCAGCTGCTCGGCGCGGCGGGCGTCGTCGGCCTGCTCGGTCGCCCGCCAGGAGGCGGCCAGGGCGGCGCACTCCCCCAGCAGGAGGACGGCGTGCAGCAGCGCGAACATCACCGGGTGTGCCCGGGCGCGCGGGTCGGAGAAGACCATGTCGGCGGCCGCCAGCCCCATGCCGACGTGGTGGACCGCGACGATCGCGATCGCGAGCACGAACGGCGTCCACATCTGGTAGAGCGCGACCAGCGCGACGGTGACGAAGAAGTGCAGGTGCATGTCGGTCATGCCGCCGGAGACGTGCACCAGCAGCACCGAGGAGAGGACCAGGGCGCTGGAGACGGCCGCGGCCCGCAGCGACTGGCTGCTCGCGCGCTGGCCGACCCGCAGCAGCGCGGCCATCAGCGCCAGCCCGGCGCCGATCGTCCAGCCGCCGCCGGCGTGGTGCAGGTGCTCGTCGGTGACCAGGCTCAGCGGGTTCCACACGAACGCCAGGAAGGCCACCAGCGGGATGTGCAGCCACGCCACCAGGGAGATCATCCGGTGCCGGGCGAGGAAGCTCTCCTCGCTCAGGGTGACGCCCCGCGGGACCCAGGACCACGCCTCGCGGGACGCTGCCGGGGCGGCGTACCCCGCCGTCGCGCGATCGGCGTCCGCGGTCGGGGGATCGATCGTCAGGGTCATCGTGGTGGCTCCTCGGGAGGCATCGGCCAGCCGCGTCCGAGCGTGCAGCGTGGGGGTGACACCCCTCTCATCGGTCCGTGCCCGCGCGACCTGAGCCCGCCGGACGCGCGGTCGGGGGTCTCGCGCGTGTCGCCGGGCGGTTGTGCCGCGCCGCCGGGGCACCGTAGGCATGGAGTACGCCGCCCGCGACCGCGCCGCGGCGCCGACCACCCGAGGGGAGCTGACCGGTGGAGCTGTTCGTCGTCTTCGCGGTGACCCTGATGATCGCCGTGCTCTTCTCCGGCAAGGCGCACCGGTCGATCCTCTCGACGGCCGTGGTGTTCCTGGCCGCCGGCTTCCTGGTCGGCGAGGGCGGGTTCGGCTGGGTGGACATCAGCCCCACCGACCCGCTGGTGATCGACCTGGCCGAGGTGGCCCTGTTCGCGGTGCTGTTCACCGACGGCATGCACGCGACGCGGTCGCGGCTGGCGAACGTGTGGCACCTCCCCGGGCGGGCGCTGACCATCGGCCTGCCGCTGACCTTCGCACTCGGCGCCCTCGCCGCGCACTGGCTGGTCGGGCTGGGCTGGGTGGAGGCGATGCTGCTCTCCGCGGTCCTGGCGCCGACCGACCCCGTGTTCGCCGAGGCGATCGTGGGACGCAAGGAGATCCCCGCCCGGCTGCGGACGCTGCTCAACGTCGAGTCGGGGCTCAACGACGGCCTGGCGCTGCCGGTCGTGATCGTGCTGATCGCCCTCGCCGAGCACGACAGCCCGCACCTGGCCGTGATCCTCGGTGAGATCGCCCTGGGCGTGCTGTTCGGGTTCGTGATCCCGTGGCTGCTGCTGAAGCTGGAGGCCTCACGCTGGTTCAGCGCGCACGGTCGCTACGAGCCGCTCAACGTCTTCGCGATCGGGCTGGTGCTGTACGCCGCGTGCGAGGTCACGCACGCCAACGCGTTCCTGGCCGCGTTCACCGCCGGCGCCACCGTGGCCGCCGTGGCACCCGGGGTGCAGCGCTCCTTCGAGCAGTTCGGCGAGCTGGTCGCCGAGCTCGTCAAGCTGGCCGCGATCCTCGTCTTCGGTGCGCTGCTGTCGGTGTCGTTGTTCACCGGGATCGGCGCGGCCGGCTGGGCGCTGGTGGTCGTGCTGCTGCTCGTGGTGCGGCCGGTCTCGCTCGGACTGGCGCTCCCGGGCAAGCTCAGCACCCGCGAGTTCATCGCGGCGGCCTGGTTCGGCCCGAAGGGGTTCGCGTCGGTCACCTACGGCCTGCTGGTGCTCACCTCGACCTCGCCGCACGCGGAGGAGATCTTCGAGCTCGTGGCGGCGACGATTGCGGTCTCGATCGTCGCGCACTCCTCGACCGACGTGGTGATCGCCCGGTGGTTCGCCGAGCGTGGCCCTGGCAACGGATCGGGCGACGGGTCGGGCGGCGGCCCGGACCCCGGAGACGACGGCGTCCAGGACACCCCCGGCCCGTTGCTGGCCGGGGGCGCCCTGGACGACTCGTCCTAGCGGCGCGGCTCGCTCAGAGGAAGCGACCGCAGTACGGCCACGGGGAGCGGCCGCGGGAGGCGTACAGCTTCTTGGCGCGGAAGGTCTGCTCGGCCGGCGAGGCCAGGTGCGGCATGCCGGCGCCGCCGACGCTGCGCCAGGTCGCGACGTTGAACTGGTAGAGGCCGTAGTAGCCCGCCGGGTTCACCGCGCGCGGGTTGCCGCCGGACTCGCAGCGGGCCAGGGCGGCCCAGTTGAGGCCCGCGGTGCCCGGGACGCCGGTCTGCGCCTTGCCGACCAGGACCACGCGCGGCTTCGGCTTGCGGATCCAGCTCTTGCGGACCGTGCGGTCCACCCGGTTGCCGTTGCGCAGGTCGATGCGCACCCGGACCTTCCGGACGCCGTCGCGGCCGCGCTGGGCGAGCTTGCGCTTGCCGGGCGCGAGGGACGTGACGGCGCGCTGGTGGGTGGCGCGGTCGACCTTGACCCGGTGGATCCGGATCCGGTGCCCGACGCGGACCACCCGGACCTTGTCGCCGTCGCGGAGCACGCGGCGGTCGTGGTCGGTCACCTTCTTGCCGTTGCGGACGACGAGGACCTCGTCGTCGCGGTCGACCTTGACGCCCTCCCGGGTGAGCAGGCCCTTCGGCCGCGAGGCCTCGGTCCGCACCCGGCGTACGTCCCTGTTGCCGACCTTGAGCCGGACCCGGGTGGTCGCCGGGACGACGGGCTCGGCGGCCGGGTCGGTCGGGTCGGTCGTCGGGTCGGTCGTCGGGTCGGCGGTCGGCTCGGTGGTCGACTCGGCGGCGGCCGGGGAGGTCCCGGTGTCGGCCTGCGCGGCGCTGACGCCGACGCCCACGACGAGCGCGCCCGCCACGATTGCACTGGCGCCGCCTCGCACGGCGCGGGTGATGGTACGCATGGGCATGCGTCTCCCCTCACTCGAAGGATGTCCGGGCAGCACTCACCGCCGGGGGTGACTCGGGACGCCCGAGGCCGGTGGGGTGCGCACCCGGCACCTCGCCTCGCGGCTCGCGTCACGCTCCTCGCCCAACCGGCCCCGTCGGTGGGACCACCGCCATCGGGGCCACCACCGTGGGGGCCACCGCGAGCCGGCGGCGGGACGAGCCACCGGCTATGCCCGGTGGATCACGTACGCGGCCTCGACCATAAGCGAGCCCGTTACCACTTCGAAATCAGCCGTACGGTCAAAATCGGGGAAATCGCGGCGTTCGGCTGCGAAATCCCAGGCCACGGAGGCCGGATCCTGTGAGAAAGGCCACAGTTTTGTCCCGGAGGAAGGGTCGCAACCGGGGCGCTGACGCCCGCGGTCACGGCTACCGTTCCACCCTCACGAGCCCGGCCGACCGGCTGCCGGGCCCTCATGGGGGTGAGGCACGTGGAGACGTCCATCGACGGCACGGAGGGAGCCGGTCGCAAGCCACGCCGCCGGGCGCTGCTGGTCGGCCTCGCGCTGGCGGTCGCGATCGGCGTGCTCGGCAGCGGGTACACGCTGCTCCGACGGTCCCCGAACGGCCCGCTGGACACGCACACCGGCGCCGGCGGCATCTCCATCTACGGACCGGAGCGGGCGCGCTACCGCGCGACCTTCGGCTCGATCATCCCCTGCGTGGAGAAGGGCGGGTCGATCGAGATCACCGACGTCACCTACGACTACTCGGTCCCGGCCAGGAGGACCGAGCTGTGGGTGCGCACGTTCGACGTTCCGGCGCAGAACCCGAAGCGGGCCATCAACAGCGGCGTCCTCACCAACCCGCTCGGCTCCCCGCCGCGGTTCGACGAGCCCTACGCCGACGGCCCGTACCCCGGCACCTTCACCAGGGCCGAGCTCCCCCTGACGATCACCGACACCTGCGAGGAGCTCGACGCACTCCATGACCAGATGGCGGAGGGACGGGCCGCCGGGCCGTTCACTGAGCTCCTGGTCTCGATGAAGGTCGACGGTGGCGCGTCGCTGGAGTCCGTCAGGTTCGACTACGAGGCCGGCCTGCGGAAGTACTACCTGGTGACCGCCTGGCAGTACGTCGCGTGCGGCGACCGCATCCAGGACCACGACGGCTGCCGAGGACGCCGACAGCGGTCGCCCTGAGCCCTCGACGAGGCTCGGCCTCGAAGGTCCGGCGGCCGACCGGCCCGATCGGCGTACCGTCGACCTCATGACGACACGGAGGCCCGGGCCGCTGGGGGGCGGGCCCGAGCCTCCGCGCTCGGGGTGCCCACGGTCCGGATCGGGTCCCGGATGTGGGCTCGGGACGGTCGGCGCCCGGGTCAGCTACGGGATGCTGGGACTGCATCGGGGATTGCTGAGGACACCGACCGCGAGCAAGGTTGTCGCACAAACATGAGGGACTCAAGGGGCTGGAGAGGCACTTAGGTGACATGGCATGTTCGTGCCAGCTCATCGACGTACCCGACACCGGGAGGAACACGGTGGACCTGGACATCCTCGGCCTGACGGCCGACGAGAGCGACGCCTACCGGGCGCTGACGGCGGCCGCGGAGATGGACCCCGCGACGCTCGCCCACGCCCTCGGCACCACCACCGCCGCCGCCACGACGGTGCTCACGCAGCTCGAGGGACAGGGCCTGGCGGCACGGCGCGTGGACGACGCCGACTCGTTCGTGGCGGCCCGGCCCTCGGTGGCGCTGGGGAGCCTCCTCGCGCAGCGGCAGGTCGCGCTCAAGGAGGCGGAGGCGGCCGTGGCGCGGCTCGAGGACGGGTTCAACGCTGTCCGGCACGGGCAGAGCCCGGTGGAGATCATCGACGTCGTACTCGGGCACCAGGCGCTCGCCGCGCGCCTGGAGCAGATCCAGTCGACGGCACGGCACGAGGTCCTCTCACTGGTGAAGGCGCCGGTCGCGGTCGTCGGCAGCCTGGAGAACACCGCGGAGGACCGTGCGGTGGCCCGCGGCGTGCAGTACCGGGCCGTGCTGGAGCGCTCGATGCTCGCCGAGGAGCCCCACCTGTACGACGAGATCCGCCGTGTCCAGGCCTTCGGCGAGGAGATCCGGCTCGCGCCGTCGGTGCCGATGAAGTTGTTCGTCATCGACCGGGAGGTCGCCCTGGTCCCGCTCGCGCTCGGCGACTCGCCCGTCGAGGGCGCCCTCCTGGTCCGCAAGAGCGGGCTGCTCGAGGCCCTGGTCGCGCTGTGGCAGTTCGTCTGGAACGCCGCCTTCCCCGTCGCACCGACCGCCGCGGGCGACCGCGACGTCGACGCGCTCCCCGCCGCCGAGGACCTGCAGGTCCTGACGCTCCAGCTCGCCGGGCTCACCGACCAGCAGGTGGCGAAGGACCTGAGGGTCTCCGTCCGGACCGTCCAGCGTCGGTTGCGGGGCCTGATGGAGGTCGCCGGCGTGGAGACGCGCCTCCAGCTCGGGGTGGTCGCGGCGGAGCGGGGCTGGGTCAGCCGCGCGGAACGGAGCTGAGCCGGGGCCGAGTCGCCGGGGCCGTGCCCTTGGTCCCGACAGCACGGTCGGACGCCCCTGTCGGGCGGCGCCGAGACGGCGTAGTGGTCGTCGTATGAGGTACCCGGGTCGTAGCGGGATCCGTGCGGCGACCGCGGTGCTCGGCATCGCGACCGCGCTCGCCGCCGTGCTCCCCCAGGCGACGGCGCAGCGCGACGTCGCGCACATCGACCCGGCCGCGCTGAGCCGAGGCGCCGACCCGGACGTGCCCCACCTCGTGCGCGACACCATCCGGGACGGCGACCTCCGCATCAAGGCCACCACGCGCGGCCGCCACCACGCCCTGTGGGTGGTCGCCGGCGGCTACCTGGTCCGGGACTACAACGTCGGCCCCGAGCGCCGCACCGTCCTCACCTTCGTCGACCCCGACGGGAACCGGCGCCGGGTGGCGCGGTCGCGGGGCTGGATCGAGGCGCAGGTCTCGCCGGGCGGGCGGCGGTTGGCGGTCCAGACCTGGCGCCGCCCGCTCGAGCAGCGCTCCGTCATCACCGTCACCCGGCCACGGTCCGGTCGGGTCGTCGCGCGGACCGAGCTGCGGCTCGCCACCCTGGCGGCGGTGACCCACTCCCGGGTCCTGCTCGGCCGGCGGGCCCACTGGCACGACCCGGCCACCCAGTGGTGGAACTACGAGCGGGGCACGCTCCGCCGGATCCACGGGCAGGCCGCGCTGGGCGCCGACACCCGCCAGGACACGGTCGTCTTCTCGGCCCCCGCGCGCGGCGAGTTCTGCAACCGGGTGGCGGTCCTCTCCCACCCGAGGCGGACCCTGTGGCGCAGCTGCCGGGTAGCACCGCACCGGTGGTCCGCCGACGGCGAGCACGTCCTGACGACCCGGGCCTACTTCGACGCCGCCGGCACCGACCGGTGGTGGGTGGCCGACGGCCGGACCGCGAAGCGACAGGCCCGGGTCGCCGGCCGCCTCGACTGGCACGCGGTCTGGGAGGACGACGCCCACTTCCTGACCCTGGCGCAGAGCGACGCCGGTCGCGCGGCGATCCTGCGCTGCGACCTCGCGGGGGCCTGCGAGCGGGCGAGCAGGATCTGGCGGGTGCCGCTGCCGTCCGAGCCCTCGCTCTACTACGCGCCACCACCCGTGGTGCTGGTCGACCGATGAGATGAAGGAGGAGCCATGTTCTCGATCCGTCCCGCGGTCGTCGCCGGCATGGCCGGGCTGCTGCTCGGCGCGCCCGCCGCGACCGCCGCCCTGGCCACCCTCGACGGTACGCCGGGGGACGACCTGATCCGCGGCACGAGTGCCGGCGACCGGATCCGCGCGCTCGCCGGCGACGACGTGGTCGACTCCCTCCGGGGCGCCGACCGGGTGCGAGGCGGGCCCGGCGACGACACCCTGTTCCTCGGCCCGAACCCGCTGCTCGAGGGCCCCCGCGGGGACATCGGGTTCGGCGGCGCCGGCGACGACCTGGTCTCCGGCGGACCGGGGTTCGACGTCCTCGTCGGCGGTCCCGGCGACGACACGCTGGTCGGCGGGCCGGGCACCAACACCTACGAGGACCGGGCGGGCCGCGACGTCGTCCTCGGCGGGCCCGGCGGTGACGTCGTCTACCTCGGGAACGGCGCCGACACCCTGCGGCTGGGCGCCGGCTCCGACACCGTGTTCGTGGGCGTGGACGGCAAGCGCGACGTCATCTGGTGCGGGCCCGGCCGCGACCGCGTCTACCGGGGCGCCGCCCGCGACCCCCGCGACCGGTTCTTCGGCTGCGAGAGGTTCTCGGCCGGCCCGTAGCGCCGGCCGCCCACCCGGGACTCCCGGAGCGCTCGGGCGTGTTCACGGGTTCCGCGCACCGGGCGCCTGTGCCACGATCCTGGCTGAGGGCAGGAGGCGCAGGTGACGTCAACGGAGATGGACCGGCCGGCACGGACCAGCCGCTACGTGTACGCCGTAGGGCTGGTCCTCCTGCTGTGCGGCCTGCTGTTCGGCTACGACCAGGGCGTGATCTCCGGGGCGCTGGGCGGGATCAAGGAGGACTTCGACCCGAGCACGCTGGTCATCGAGATCATCACCAGCTGGGTCACCCTCGGCGCGATGATCGGCGCCCTGGTCGCCGGCGTCATCGCCGATCGGCTCGGCCGCCGGTGGGCCCTGATGCTCGCCGCGGCGATCTTCGTGATCGGCACCCTGCTGGAGGCGCTCGCGCCCGGGACCGTCGTACTGACCATCGGCCGCCTGGTGCTCGGCGCCGGCGTCGGCATCGCGTCGGTCGCCGGTCCGCTGTACGGGTCCGAGAACGCCGCCGCCCGGGACCGCGGCCGGATGGTCTCGCTCTACCAGATGGCCGTGACGGTCGGCATCTTCCTCGCCTACTGGGCCAACTACCTGCTCATCGAGAGCTCGACGTGGCGGGTGATGCTGGCCATCGCCGCCCTGCCCGCGGTGCTGCTGGTGCTGGCGATCGTGCCCCTTCGCGACTCGGCGACCTGGTACGTGAAGGTCGGCCGGATCGCCGAGGCCGAGGACGTCCTGCGCCGGGCGGAGCCCGAGGTCGATGCCGGGACCCGCGTCCGCGAGATCTCCGAGGCGCTCGCGGCCGACGAGCAGGCCGACTGGGGCGAGGTCTTCTCGGCGCGGTGGCGCAAGCCGCTCGTCGTGGCCGCCGGCCTGGCCGTGCTCCAGCAGCTCAGCGGCATCAACGCGATCATCTACTACGCCAACGTCATCTTCGCCGCCGCCGGCTTCGACTCCCCCACCCAGCAGAGCCTGGCCACGCTGTGGGCGGTCGGCGGCGTTAACGTGGTCGCCACCCTCGTCGCGGTCTTCTGGGTCGACCGATTCGGCCGCAAGCCGCTGCTCACGATCGGCTCCTGGGGCATGCTGCTGAGCCTGCTGCTGGTCGCCGGCGCCTTCTTCCGCCTCGACAAGGTCACCGCCTCCGACGCCGCCACCGGTCAGCCGGGCAACGCCGGCCACCTCGCGCTGGTGGGCATGGTCGTCTTCATCGCCAGCTTCGCCTTCTCGCTCGGCCCGATCGTGTGGACGGTGATCAACGAGGTCTTCCCGGCCCAGGTGCGCGGCAAGGGCGTCGCGACCGCGACCGCCCTCAACTGGATGGCGGCCTGGCTGGTCACGCAGTTCTTCCTGAGCGTCGTGGAGTTCACCAGCACCTCGACCGCGTTCCTCATGTTCGCCGGCTTCTGCGGCGTCACGCTGTGGTTCAACGCCCGCTTCATCCCGGAGACGAAGGGGCGGACCCTGGAAGAGGTGCAGCGGATGTGGGAGGACCCCGAGGAGCTGGCGCGGGCGATCCGCAATCGCGACTGAGTCGTTCGGGGCCCCGGCAGCCCGCTGAGGGGTGGGTCGTGTGCCCAGCACCCCGCTATTCCGATGGGTCAGGCACACGACCCGGTCCCGGTCCGGCGTCAACTCCCGCCAGCCGACCGCCGCCACGATCGACGCCGGCCCCGTCGAGCGGTCGAGCGGTCGAGCGGTCGAGCGGGCCAGCGGTCGAGCGGTCGAGCGGGCCGGCACCGGAAAGCGGAAGGCCCGGTCCCGCCGAAGCGGGACCGGGCCTTCCAGGTGCTCGGATCAGCTGCAGCCGCTGGTGCTGCCGCAGCCCTCGCAGACGTAGCAGGAGCCGGCGGGGCGCATCTTGGTGCCGCAGGTCATGCAGAGCGGGGAGTCGACGGCGTGGCCGCTGATCTTCTCCAGGAGCTCGGCGGTGGTACGGGCGACCTGCGGGGCGTCGGCGAGGGGGTCCTCGTCGTCGTCGTCGGAGACGATCTCGACCGTCACCGGGGCGACCGTGGCCTTGGGCGCCTTCGGGGTGGCCTCGACGAGCTCGGCGGCGGAGCCGGTCTCCTCGACAGGCTCGTAGGAGCCGGTCTCGAGGTGGCGCTGGCGCTCCTCGGCCGAGTAGATGCCGAGGGCGGCACGCTCGTCGAAGGGCAGGTAGTCCAGCGCCAGGCGGCGGAAGACGTAGTCCATGATCGACTGCGCCATGCGGACGTCCGGGTCGTCGGTCAGGCCGGCCGGCTCGAACCGCAGGTTGGTGAACTTGGCGACGTAGGTCTCCAGCGGGACGCCGTACTGCAGGCCGATGCTGACCGCGATCGAGAAGGCGTCCATCACGCCGGCCAGGGTCGAGCCCTGCTTGCCGAGCTTGAGGAAGATCTCGCCGAGGCTGCTGTCGTCGTGGGCGCCGGAGATCATGTAGCCCTCGGCACCGGCGACGGTGAACGAGGTGGTCCGGGCCTGGCGCGACTTCGGCAGGCGCTTGCGGGTCGGGGCGTAGACGACCTTCTCCACGACCTTCTCGACGACGGCCTCGCCGGCCGCGGCCTTGTCGGCGGCGTCCTTCTTGGCCTTGCCGCCTCCGTCGGCCAGCGGCTGGCCGACCTTGCAGTTGTCGCGGTAGATCGCGGTGGCCTTGAGGCCGAGCTTCCACGACTCCAGGTAGACGTGCTCGATCTCCTCCACCGTCGCCGACTCCGGCAGGTTCACCGTCTTGGAGATGGCACCGGAGAGGAACGGCTGGCAGGCGGCCATCATCTTCACGTGGCCCATGGGCTTGAGCGACCGCTCGCCCATCGCGGTGTCGAAGACCTCGTAGTGCTCGGTCTTGAGGCCGGGCGCGTCCACCACGTGGCCGTGCTCGGCGATGTAGTCGACGATCGCCTCGACCTGCTCGGTCTGGTAGCCGAGCTTGGCCAGCGCCCGCGGGATGGTCTGGTTGACGATCTGCAGCGAGCCGCCGCCGACGAGCTTCTTGAACTTCACCAGCGAGAAGTCGGGCTCGATGCCGGTGGTGTCGCAGTCCATCATGAAGCCGATGGTGCCGGTCGGCGCGAGCACCGACGCCTGGGCGTTGCGGAAGCCGTTGCTCTTGCCGAGCTCGACGACCTTGCCCCACTCCTCGGTGGCCAGCTTGTGCACCTGCGCGTCGGCGACGTGCAGCGGGCGCACCGCGTCGTTGGCCGCCTGGTGCTTGCGCATCACGCGCTGGTGGGCCTCGGCGTTGCGGGCGTAGCCGTTGTAGGGGCCGACGATCGAGGCGAGCTCGGAGGAGCGGCGGTACGACGTGCCGGTCATCAGCGAGGTGATGGTGGCCGCCATCGTGCGACCGCCCTCGGAGTCGTAGCCGAGGCCCATCGCCATCAGCAGGGCGCCGAGGTTGGCGTAGCCGATGCCGAGCTGGCGGTAGTTGCGGGTGGTCTCGCCGATCGGCTCGGTCGGGAAGTCCGCGAAGCAGATCGAGATGTCCATCGCGGTGATGATCAGCTCGACGGCCTTCGCGAACAGCGGGGCGTCGAAGGTGTCGTCGTCCTTCAGGAACTTGAGCAGGTTCAGCGACGCCAGGTTGCACGAGGAGTTGTCGAGCGACATGTACTCCGAGCACGGGTTGGATGCGGTGATCCGGCCGGTCTCGGGGTTGGTGTGCCAGGCGTTGATCGTGTCGTCGTACTGCAGGCCCGGGTCGGCGCACTCCCACGCGGCCTGGCTGATCTTCTTGAACAGGTCGCGGGCGTCGACGCGCTCGATGATCTCGCCGGTGGTGCGCGAGCGGAGACCGAAGTCGGTGCCCTCCTCGACGGCGCGCATGAACTCGTCGCTGACGCGGACGGAGTTGTTGGCGTTCTGGTACTGGACCGAGGTGATGTCGGCGCCGCCCAGGTCCATGTCGAAGCCGGCGTCGCGCAGGGCGCGGATCTTGTCCTCCTCGCGCGCCTTGGTCGCCACGAACTCCTCGATGTCGGGGTGGTCGACGTCGAGCACGACCATCTTCGCCGCGCGCCGCGTGGCGCCGCCGGACTTGATGGTGCCGGCCGAGGCGTCGGCACCGCGCATGAAGGAGACCGGGCCGGACGCCGTACCGCCGGAGGTCAGCAGCTCCTTGGAGGAGCGGATGCGGGAGAGGTTCAGGCCGGCGCCGGAGCCGCCCTTGAAGATGAAGCCCTCCTCCTTGTACCAGTTCAGGATCGAGTCCATCGAGTCGTCGACCGAGAGGATGAAGCAGGCGCTGACCTGCTGCGGCGACTGGGTGCCGACGTTGAACCAGACCGGGGAGTTGAACGAGAAGTACTGGTGGACCAGCAGCCAGGTGAGCTCGTGCTCGAAGACCTCAGCGTCGGCCTCGGTCTCGAAGTAACCGTGCTCGAGGCCCGCCTTGGTGTAGGTCTTGACGACCCGGTCGACCAGGTCGCGCAGGCTGCGCTCGCGGGCGGGGGTGCCGACGGCGCCACGGAAGTACTTGGTGGTGACGATCGTCGAGGCGTTGACCGACCAGAAGTCGGGGAACTCCACGCCGAGCTGCTCGAAGACGGTCTCGCCGGTCTTCCAGTTGGTCTGGACGACGTCGCGCCGCTCCCAGGTGATCTCGTCGTACGGGTGCACGCCCTCGGTGCTGAAGACCCGCTCGATCTTCAGGCCCTTGGTCGCGCCGGTCTCCGCGGCGCTGTTCACCGTCTCGGTCATGTTCCTTCGCTCTCCCCTGGTTGTGTGCGACTGGCGCTTGGACTGTCGGTGCCGCATGCGTCCCCGTGAATCAGTGTTGCGGTGGGCTCCGACAGAGACGTCGGAGCGCGAGATTGGTTACCCGGCAGGCAGCTTCCCCACTACCTGCCGGGCAGTCTGTGGTCAGCCCGGAGGGGCTGGTTGAAGGGCGCGCTCGGCGCGCAGCAGGGCGATCTCCGACTCGAAGTCGTCGGCGGAGTCGAAGCCCCGGTAGACGCTGGCGAAGCGCAGGTAGGCGACCTCGTCGAGGGCGCGCAGCGGCGCGAGGATCGCGAGGCCCACCTCGTGGGCGGCGATCTCGGGGCTGCCGGCGAGGCGCAGGTGGTGCTCGACCTCCTGGCCGAGCCGGGCCAGAGCGTCCTCGGAGACCGGGCGGCCCTTGCAGGCCTTGCGGACGCCGGAGACGGCCTTGTCGCGGTTGAACGGCTCGGAGGCCCCGGAGCGCTTGAGCACGGTCAGCTGCATCGCCTCGACCGTGGTGAACCGCTTCTCGCAGTCCTGGCACATCCGCCGGCGACGGATCGAGCCGCCGTCCTCGGCCACGCGGGAGTCGAGGACCTTGGTGTCGCAGTGCTTGCAGTACGGACAGTGCATGGTTCCTCCTCCCCTTGCCTGTGGATATCGACGGCCTTCTTGTGGACATCTCGTGGCGACCTGTGCACCCTCCACGCCCGGTCTGTGAACTAGATGTGGAGAACTACAGCGGTGTAACTACTAGATGTAGTGGCAACCGTACGCCGGTGGCACTAGGCGTGCAAGGTTTCGGCATCGCCAGGATTCGGTACGGCGTCCGGGGGCCACGTTTGCGCAGGTCACAACGCATTCCGGGCGCGACACGCGGAAGGCGGCCGAGCCGCCGACGTCCTGAAACAATCCGCGCCGCGACCCGGATCCCCGGGGCCAAGGTCCCGAGTCGCGCGGACCGGTCGGCCGACCGTGGGCCGCGGGTCGGCGATGGCCGGCGAACAGCCATCGGGAACAATGGCGGACGTGGGAGGAAAGCGGGCGGGGGCGCGGCAGAAGCGAGGCGTGCGCCCTGTCCACCTCGCCCTCGCGGCCGGCATCACCCTCAGCGTCGTCGCCTGGGGCTACCTCGTCTACGCCGCGATCGACTTCGGCGCCACCGCGCGCCAGGAGGGCGACGGCGCGGCCTGGGCCTTCCTCGTCCTGGCCTCCGTCGGCGCGATGGCCTGCCTCTTCCTCGGCTTCATGCTGATCGTCCGCCTCTCCCGCGAGCTCGGGATCACGCACTCGCCCGAGCCACGCCCGAAGCGGGATCCCGACGCCCCCAAGGGCGGGCGCCGCGCCTCGCGCTGACCGGCACCCGGTAGCGCCTCAGGCCCCGCCCGGGCCCCTTTCTTTCGGGTTCTTTTCCCTGAGGTGACGTTCGTGACCCGGCCGGGTCCGGCGCGGTTGAGGGTCGCGGCGGGTAGCCGTGCCCGCCGCAGCACCCATCACCTCTAGGGGGGACTCCCATGAAGAAGACCACGCTCGCCACCGGCCTGTCGCTCGTCGGCGCCGGGATCGCGCTCACCATGGTCGGAGGCGCCGGCGGCGCCGTCCTGGCCGGCCAGGTCGAGGCGCCGGTGGCCTCCGACACCCTCGAGGCCGTCGGCCTCACCTACGACATCACCAACCCCTTCGCGAACCTCAGCGAGAAGGCCATCCAGTCGCTGCGCGACGCGCTCGACATCAAGGACGGCGAGGACGGCGCCCCGGGCCCGGCGGGACCGCAGGGACCCCAGGGCGAGAAGGGCGACCCCGGCGACCCCGCATCGGCCGGCATCGCGCACTGGTCGGCGGCCACCACCGTCCCCGCCGCCAACAAGCCGTTCACCCAGGCCGACCCGACCGACCCGACCTACCTGCCGGGCTACGTCGAGGTCGTCGCGACCTGCCCCGGCGACAAGCTGGCGGTCGGCGGCGGCTACTCGACCGGTCAGTACAAGGGCGGCGTCGTCGCCACGCTGAACAAGAACACCGCGGACGCCCCGGGCACGGCCGGGTACGCCAAGGGCTGGATCGTCGGGTTCACCAACCACCTCGACAAGCCCGTGAACAACGTCCGCACCTACGTCGTCTGCATCGACGCCGTGGAGGACGAGCCGACGAGCTGATCGGCTCGGCGCCGCCCGACCGGGCGCGCCACCGGTACGTCGTACCGCAGCCCCGCCGGGCACCTCCCCGGCGGGGCTGCGGCCTTCTGACGGCCGGAGCGCGCCACCGACCCCCAGGAATCGGGACTAAGTCCCGGTCGCGATCGCGTGACCCCGCCCGGGGACGGGCGTTGGTCTAGACAGGAAGGTCGGGGTGCTCGGGGGCACCGGCCGCCCGGCGTCCGGGGGAGGGTTTCCGACGCCGGCCGGGACCGCGGACAGCCGTGCCCGCGGGACCAGACACACCGACACTGGGGGGAACCAGTCATGAAGAAGCTCAACCGCACCGCCGTCCTGACCGTCACCGGCAGCGCCGTCCTGCTCGCCACGCTCAGCGGCGTCGGCGGCGCCGTCGCCGCCAACCAGATCGGCTCGCGCGACATCGCCAACGGCTCGATCCGCTCGATCGACATCAAGGACTCCACCATCAAGCCGCAGGACCTCGCCAAGAGCACCCTGACGTCCCTCCAGGCCGAGGCCGCCCCCGGCGCCCCCGGCGAGAAGGGCGAGAAGGGCGACGACGGCGAGATCGGCCCGCAGGGCGAGACCGGCCCCCGCGGCCCCAAGGGCGACGACGGCGCGACCGGGCCGGCCGGCCCGCAGGGCGCCCAGGGCGACCCGGCCAGCGACGTCAAGGGCGGCCTGGCGGCATACGAGGCCTCCGGGCTGACGACCGTGACCAAGGTCGGCGGCTCGTTCGGCAAGTTCACCGAGTCGGTCAACGCCACGCTGGTCGACACCGTCGGCCTCGACGCCGGCACCTACGCGCTGACCGCCGACGGGTTCTTCATCACCAACCAGTCCACCGCCGGCAAGGTGCGGATGCAGCTCGCCCTCCGCGTCGACGACGGCTCCAGCTGGGGCCAGGACTTCGGCACCTGCTTCACGGGGACCGTGTCCACGCTCGCCAACCGCGAGGCGACCTGCTCCACCACCCGCGTCGTCGAGGTCACCGAGCCGACGACCGTCCAGGTCCTCGCCTTCGGCTACCAGGACGACCAGGGCGCCAGCGAGTCCGGCAAGGTCAGCGTCGCCTCCTACGTCACCGCGCTCCGCGTCGGCTGACCGCTCCGCACACCGGCACCGCACACCGACACCACACCGCGGGCAGCCGTGCCCGCGGCCACGTCAGATCACCACTGGGGGGAACCAGTCATGAAGAAGCTCAACCGCACCGCCGTCCTGACCGTCACCGGCAGCGCCGTCCTGCTCGCCACGCTCAGCGGCGTCGGCGGCGCCGTCGCCGCCAACCAGATCGGCTCGCGCGACATCGCCAACGGCTCGATCCGCTCGATCGACATCAAGGACTCCACCATCAAGCCGCAGGACCTCGCCAAGAGCACCCTGACGTCGCTCCAGGCCGAGGCCGCCCCCGGCGCCCCCGGCGAGAAGGGCGAGAAGGGCGACGCCGGCGAGACCGGCCCGCAGGGCGAGACCGGCCCCCGCGGCCCCAAGGGCGACGACAACCTCGTCGACGCCTATTACTCGGTGGCGTACTACGACGTGGGCAACACCAACGCCGGCGCCATCGCCACCGTCGCCTGCCAGGAGCAGACCGACGTCGCGATCTCCGGCGGCGTCCAGGTGACCGGGATCGAGGCCGGCGCGAACAGCCGCAACACCCCCGTCTCCTCGTCCTTCCCGGGCCGCATGGACTGGAGCACCAACACGCCGAAGGCCGACCGCCTCGACGGGTGGATCGTCCAGTTCGGTGGCAACGCGCAGACCTCCGGCAGCAGCGACAAGTCGCCGGAGAAGGTCAAGGTCTGGGCGCTGTGCGTCCCCGGCGCGGAGATCCCGGTCGTCGAGACCTACCGCCAGTCGTCCTGACCCGTTCCCACGGACCGCATCGCGGCCCCGGCAGGCCTCGTGCCTGCCGGGGCCGCGGCGATTTCCACAGGTCCTTCCATTGGCCCGCGCCGGCGCCCGGGGTCACGCCATACTTCCCGCACGCTCCCTCCGACCTGGCTAGTCCCCAGGAGGACCTGTGCCCAGACGACCCACGACCGCGGCACTCGTCGCCGCCGCGACACTCCTGGTCGGCGCCTGCGCCGCCGAGGCCGACCCCGCGCCCACACCACCGTCCGCGAGCGCGGCGCCGCCACCCAGCACGGCGACCCCCGACCCCGGCCCCGTCGAGCCCACGCTGCCCGCCGCCGCGACGCGGAACGGGAAGGCCGGGGCCGAGGCGTTCGTCGAGTACTACTGGGAGGTCGTCAGCTACGCACAAGCGAGCGGCGACACGACTCGCCTGGAGGATCTGCACGCGGAGGCGTGTTCGCTCTGCACTGGCGCGGTCCAGTGGATCGACCGCATCTACGGAAGCGGCGGACACATCAACGGCGGCAAGCACACCGTTCTGACGGCCTCAGCCACACCAAGCCCGAGCGGGAGCGGCAGGTGGGTGGTAGCGAGCGAGATCCACGCCACCGCGACACGGGTCGCCGGCGCACCAGGTCGGAACGGTCGGTACGACAAGGCCGACATGGCCGTCACCCAGATCCTGGAACATACGGGCACGTCCTGGCGTGTCCATTCCTGGAGCAATCGATGAGTAGGACACTGGCGCGATTGGGCTTGGTCGCCGCCACGGGAAGTCTCTCGCTCGTCATTGCCACCGCGCCCGCGACCGCCGACGTCGACGGTGGGACCGACAACAGTGGAATCACCATCGGCGCCAGTGAAGAGATACCGGACGATTCCGCACCGCCGGAATCCGACAATACAACCGGCGCGACAGCGCCGATCTACCACGAGTACAACGCGTGCGCCCTCGAGAGCGCGGCGCTCTGCTACGAACCCGCCGTATGCCCGGATGGACAGAACGAGGTCGCGTTCTGGTACACCGATCCCGAGACGGGGAACATCCTGTCCGAGGGGACCTACTGCCCCGGCGAGGACGAGGCCGCCGAGCCAGCCACCATCACCCTCGGCATGGTCCTCGAAGCCTTCCGCCGCATCCCGCTCCACGCCGCCGAGCTCGCGATCGAACCACCCGACGGCCGGACCCTGGTCAACTTCGAGACCAACTTCTACTCCCCCGCCGCACCCCTGGAGCGCACCGTCGTCATCCTCGGCCAACGCGTGGACCTGCACATCACCATCGCCACGTACCACTGGGACTTCGGTGACGGCACCACCCGCGACACCACCACCGCCGGCGCCCCCTACCCCGCGCTCGCCCTGACCCACAACTACCGGCACACCGGCCGGTACCACCCCCGCCTCGACGCCACCTACACCGCCGACTACCGCGTCAACGGCGGCCCCTGGCAACCCGTCGACGGCACCGTCACCATCTCCGGTGCCCCCACCACACTCACCGCCGTCGAAGCCCACCCCACCCTCGTCGGCTACGGCGACTGACAGCGCCGGCGGGGCCGCCATACGGAAATGGCGCGAGGGGCGGGATCTCTGCAGAGATCCCGCCCCTCGTCTTCCCCTGGGCCTGAGGGGCCCCGTCCGCCGGGGTCGAGGCGACGGACGTGTCGGTGGGCGCGCCGTGCGGCGCGCGGGTCAGGCGGTCGGAACCCGGAGGTCCTGGCCGGCGTAGACCGAGCTGGTGTCCAGCGAGTTGAGCTCCTGGATCCGGCGGATCATCGCCCGCACGTCGGACGTACCGGTCTCCGCGGCGGCGTCGCTCGCGATGTCCCACAGGGTGTCGCCCGGAACCACCGTCACCACCTCGACCGGCGCGGCGCCCTTCTCCTCGGACGCCAGCGAGCCGGAGGCCAGCAGGATGCCGAGGCCGAAGGCCACCAGCAGTCCGAGCACGAACACCACGACGCGGCCGCGCCGGGTCAGGCGCACGCCGGATCGGTCAGCCTTGCCGCGGGAGCGGGCGACCGTGCGGGCGGGACGGGCGGTGCTGATGCTGCTGACGGTGGTGCTCATCGTGACCTCCGGGGGAAGTGGCTCCGTCGTTCGGAGCCTCGGGGCTGTCGGGTGCGAATCAGACTCTGCTCGGACCCTCCGACAGATCCGTTGCGTCTCTGCCGGCGGTCCGTCGATCATCTGTTCGATCGAACACGTGTACGAGGTTAGAGCAGGTGTTCGAACAGGTCAAGGACCTGTTCGAATGCGTGTTCGATTGTTCGAGTACGCCAGGGACCCCCGAAACGCGACACGCGACTTCGAACACGTGTTTGATCGACGGCGCCGCTCGCGCTACCGTCAGGGAACCAGCACGACTTGGCACGACTTGGCACGACTTCGCACGACATGGCACGACACGGAGCAGGACGCCCACGACGTACGGCACCGCGCAGCACTGCCAGCGCAGGCCAGCAGGTTCCGAGGAGGACCCGATGACCGACAAGAGAACGGGCGGCAGGGGCGCGGTCCGCGAGTTCCCGGACGGCCCACCCGACGCCACCGGCCTCACCCCACGGCAGCAGCGGATCCTCGCCACCATCAAGGACTCCATCGAGCAGCGCGGCTACCCGCCGAGCATGCGCGAGATCGGCTCGTCGGTGGGCCTGACCAGCACCTCCAGCGTCGCCCACCAGCTGCGCGTGCTGGAGGAGAAGGGCTACCTCAAGCGCGACCCCAACCGCCCCCGCGCGATCGAGGTCTTCCTCCCGGAGGTGATGGCCGCGCGCCGCTCCATCTCCAGCACCGAGGGGAGCCCGGTGGACGAGACCGGGATCGGCGACGTCGCCCCGACCGCGACGAACGTGCCCGTGGTCGGCCGCATCGCGGCCGGCGGCCCGATCCTCGCCGAGGAGCGGGTCGAGGACGTCTTCCCGCTCCCCCGTCAGCTCGTCGGCGACGGCCAGCTGTTCCTGCTCGAGGTCAGCGGTGAGTCGATGATCGAGGCCGCGATCTGCAACGGCGACTACGTCGTCATCCGGCAGCAGAGCACCGCCGAGAACGGCGAGATCGTCGCCGCCATGATCGACGGCGAGGCCACGGTCAAGACGTTCCAGCGCAAGGACGGCAAGGTCTGGCTGCTGCCGCACAACCCCGCGTTCGAGCCGATCGACGGCACCGACGCGACGATCCTCGGCAAGGTCACCGCGGTCCTCCGACGCGTCTGACCCCTCGGCCCCACAGCACGCCCGGACGGCACCGCCCTCCCCACGACACCCCGAGAACCGGGGCGGGGATGGCGGTGCCGTTGCTCGTCACCCGGGGTCGAGGCATAGGGTCGAGCCCGTCCATCCGCTCCCCCCTTCGAAATGCGAGCACCCGCGTGCGCCTCCGACGAACCGCCCTCGGCGGACTGATCCTCGCCCTCAGCGGGACCCTGGCCTTCGCCCCGGTCGGCCCCGCAGCGACGGCGGATCCCACCGCACCGGTCGCGCCGACCCTGCCCGAGCAGGCCGCGGAGCAGGCGCAGGAGCACGCCCTGGAGGCGCTCGAGACCGTGCAGGAGATCCTGGACGGCGACGGCGAGGGGCCCGAGGACGAGCCGGCCGAGCTCACGATCGCGCTGCACGACCTGGCCGCCCAGGCCGCCGCGCTGCCGGCCGCCGAACGCGAGCAGGCGCAACGCCTGCTCGCCCGGCCCACCGACACCACCGGGCCCGCGACGTGCGACCACGAGTACGCCTGCTACGACGCCTCCGCCACGCAGTACTACGAGTGCAGCGACCAGGTCTGCGTGCACTGGGTCACCACCACGGCGGACAGGGTGCCGGCCGAGGACGACGGCCCGGGCGGCAACTTCTCGGGCGAGGTCAACGGCATCCCCGACTACGTCGACACGGTGCTGCGCGAGATGGACCACGTGGCGGGCGCCTACACCGGCGCCGGCTACCGGCCGGTGCTCAGCGACGACGGGCGCGGCGCGGACGGCATGACCGCCACCGAGGCCGACCTGCCCGACATCTACCTCGCTCAGCTGGTGTCCGCCACCCTGGCGCTGTACGGCTACTGCACCACCGACGACCCCGACGTGATCGACGGCGACCCCTACGGCGACCTGCACCTGCGCACGTGGGCCTACTGCGTCCTCGACAACAACTACACCGACGCCATCTTCAACCGTCGTACGCCGCTGGAGAACCTCCAGGTGACCGCCGCCCACGAGTACTTCCACGCGGTCCAGTACGGCTACGACGTCGACGAGGACTCCTGGATCCTGGAGGCGACCGCCACCTGGGCCGAGGACCAGCTCTACGACGACGTCAACGACAACATCGCCTACCTGCCGTACGGGCCGATCCGGCACCCCCAGACCCCGCTGGACACCTTCAACGGCTCCTACGCGTACGGGGCCTGGATCTTCTTCCAGTACCTCACGGACCGGTTCCCCGCCCAGCACGGAGGCATGCCCGTCCTGCTCCGCGAGCTCTGGGAGTCCATGGCGCACAGCGGTGCCGGCGCGAAGTCGCGCTACTCGGTCCAGGCGATCCGCAAGGCCCTGGAGGCCCGCGGCACCGACATGACCGAGGTGTTCACCGACTTCGTGGTCGCCAACCGGCGCGCCCGCGCCAGCTACAGCGACGAGGGGGCGCAGAAGTACTACCCGGTGGCACCGCTGTACAAGCGCATCAAGCCGACCGCGGCCCACCCGAAGAGCGCGACCACCTTCAAGCTCAACCACCTCGCCGCCCGGACCCTGCGGTTCAAGCCCGCCTCGAAGGGACAGCGCCGGCTCAAGCTCGTCGTCAAGGGCAACCCGCCCGCGATCGGCGGCTCCGCGGCGGTCGTCATCAAGCGCGCGGGCAAGTCTCCCCAGCGGGTGCGGCTGACCCTCAACTCCGAGGGCCGCCGGGTGAAGCGGCTCCCCTTCACCAAGGGCGAGGTGAAGTGGATCGAGGTCAGCATGGTGAACGCCAGCACCCGCTACTGGTGCGACCTCGGGCGCGGCTGGAACTACACGTGCCAGGGCAAGCCCCGCGACAACAAGGCGCCGCAGAAGGTGCGCGCCACGCTGATCCGCTGAGGGTCCGGGCGGGTGGTTTCGAGGCTCGCTCCGCTCGCACCTCAACCACCGGCAGCGCTCGGGGTCAGCCGGCCTGCTCGGCCGGCGCAGCGCCGGCGAGCCGCCCCAGCGCCTTGCGCACCACAGCCGGGTCGGTGGTCGGCCACATCGGCGGCAGGCTCGCCTTGAGGAAGCTGCCGTACCGCGCCGTGGCCAGCCGCGGGTCGAGCACCGCGACGACGCCCTTGTCGGCGTGGGTCCGGATCAGCCGGCCCGCGCCCTGGGCGAGCAGCAGCGCGGCGTGCGTCGCCGCGACCTGCATGAAGCCGTTGCCGCCCGCCCGGTCGGCGGCGCGCTGCCGGGCGCTCATCAGCGGGTCGTCGGGCCGCGGGAACGGGATCCGGTCGATGATCACCAGCTGGCAGGTGTCTCCCGGCACGTCGAGGCCCTGCCACAGCCCCAGGGTGCCGAACAGGCAGGTGTGCGGGTCGTCGACGAACTGGCGGGCCAGCTCGGGCAGCTGCGCGTCGCCCTGGGCGAGCGTGGTCAGGTGCGGCAGCCGACGGCGCATCTCCTCCGCCGCGGTCTCGGCGGCGCGCCGGCTGGAGAAGAGGCCCAGCGTGCGGCCGTCCGCGGCGTCGATGAGCTCCGCGATCTCGTCCAGGTGGGCCTTCGCCAGGCCGTCACGGCCCGGCGGCGGGAGGTGGCGGGCGACGTACAGGATGCCCTGGCGGCCGTAGTCGAACGGGCTGCCGACGTCCAGGCCCACCCACGGCTCGACGCCCTCGGGCGCGCGCTTCGCCGGCGCGCCGGCCTCGACCCGCTCGGTCGGCTTCAGCCCCACGCCGGTCGCGACCGAGGAGAAGTCGCCGCCGAGCATCAGCGTCGCCGACGTCATCACCACGGTCTTGTCGGCGAGCAGCTTGTCGCGCATCGGACCCCAGACCTGCAGGGGCGCGACGCACAGCCGCGGCGGCATCCGGTCGGTGCCCTCGGTCAGCCACAGCACGTCCGCCTCGGAGCCGGCCGCCATCCGCTCGGCCGTCGCGAACAGCTCCTGGACGGCGCCCTTGGCCTGGGTGAACGCCGCGTCGGCCTCGCCGTCCTTCTGCTTCGGGAAGGCCGAGACGCAGGCGCGCGCGGCGTCGCGGACCAGGACCAGCGCGTCCGCGAGGTCCTCGGGCACCCGCTCGAAGCGTCCCGGCGAGGCCTCGGCCATCGCGTCGCGCAGCGCGTCCCCGGCGTCCGCGAGGTCGTTGGGGGCGTCGCCGTCGGCGTGCCGCATGGCGCGCTTGGCGGTGCGCTCGACCTCGGCGACCCAGAGCTCGTCGGTGGCCGCCTGGGTGACCCGCGCGGTGAGCTCGTGGGCCTCGTCGATCACGACGGTGTCGTACTCGGGGATCATCGGCACGCCCTCGATGGCGTCGATGGCCAGCAGCGAGTGGTTGGTGACGATCAGGTGCGAGCGGTGCGCCTTCTCCCGGGCGCGCTCGACGAAGCACTCCTCGCCGAACGGGCACTTGGCGGCGCTGAGGCACTCGCGGTGGGTGACGCTGACCTGGCGCCACTCCTTCTCGGTGTGCCGCGGGGCGGTGTCCTTCTCGCCCGAGCCGCCGTCCTCGGCCTGCTCCTCGGCCCAGGCGCGCAGCTCGAGCACCTTCTTGCCCATCGACCCCTCGGGGAGCTGGATCAGCTCGCCCTGGTCGTCCGGGGCGCCCTCGCGGATCCGGTGCAGGCAGGCGTAGTTGGACCGGCCCTTCAGCACGGCGAACGAGGAGTCCACGCCGGGCGCGGTGCCCACGGCGTCGATCAGCCGCGGCAGGTCCCGCTCGACGAGCTGGTGCTGCAGCGCCAGGGTCGCGGTGGCCACCACGACCCGCTCGTCGTGGAGCAGCGCGGGCACCAGGTAGCCGAGCGACTTGCCGGTGCCGGTGCCGGCCTGGACCAGCAGGTGGCGCCGGTCCGACATCGCGGAGCCCACCGCCTCGGCCATGGCGACCTGGCCGTCGCGCTGCTGACCGCCGAGCGCGGCCACGGCGGCGGAGAGGGTCTCGGCGACCGGGCTCGCGGCGCGGCTGTCGGAGGGCTCGGCGGACACCCGAGAACCCTAGCCGTGGGGGCCGACCGCGCCGCATCGACGCTCCACAGGCGACGATCCCGCCCGGCCGGCGCCGGGTCCGGCCTCAGACGGCGTACGCCGCCAGGTCGCTCGCCAGCGCCTCGGTGGCCAGGCCGGCGACGCGGGTGCCGTCGGCCGTGTGCTCCATGCTGCGGATCTCGCCGTCCTTGTGGATCCGGTCGATCAGGTCGCCGCGGGCGTAGGGCACCAGCGCGTCGAACGCCACCCCGGGGCGGGGCAGGTCGGCCTCGACGGCCTTGATCGCCTCGTCGATCCCCTCACCGGTGTGGGCCGAGACGGCGACCGAGTGCGGCTCGTTGCGCAGCAGCCGGGTGACCGTCAGCGGGTCGGCGGCGTCGATCTTGTTGATCATGACCAGCTCCGGCAGGTCGCCGGCGCCGATCTCGGCGAGCACCTCGCGCACCGCGGAGAGCTGGCCCTCCGGGTCGGGGTGGGAGCCGTCGACCACGTGCACGATCAGGTCGGACTCGGCGACCTCCTCCAGCGTCGAACGGAACGCCTCGACCAGCTGGTGCGGCAGGTGCCGGACGAAGCCGACCGTGTCGCTCATCGTGTAGACGCGGCCGTCGGCGGTCGTCGTACGGCGGGTGGTCGGGTCGAGCGTCGCGAACAGGGCGTCCTCGACCAGCACGCCGGCGCCGGTGAGGCGGTTCAGCAGGGAGGACTTGCCGGCGTTGGTGTAGCCGGCGATCGCCACCGACGGCACCTCGTTGCGGCGCCGCTCCTGGCGCATCGTGGCGCGGGTGCCCTCCAGGGCCTTCAGCTCGCGGCGCAGCTTGGCGATCCGGTCGTTGATCCGACGCCGGTCGGTCTCGATCTTGGTCTCACCGGGGCCGCGGCCACCGATGCCCTCGCCGCCGGCCGCGCGGCCACCGGCCTGCCGGGAGAGGTTGCCACCCCAACCGCGCAGCCGCTGCTTCATGTAGTTGAGCTGCGCCAGCTCGACCTGGGCCTTGCCCTCCTTGGACTTCGCGTGCTGGGCGAAGATGTCGAGGATCAGCGCGGTCCGGTCGACGACCTTGACCTTGACCCGGTCCTCCAGGTTGCGCAGCTGGGAGGGGGCGAGCTCGCCGTCGCAGATGACGGTGTCGGCGCCGGTGGCCTGCACGATCTCGCGGATCGCCTCGACCTTGCCGCGGCCGACGTAGGTGGCCGGGTCGGGGTTCTGACGGCGCTGGTAGATCGCCTCGAGCACCTCGGAGCCGGCGGTCTCGGCGAGCAGGGCAAGCTCGGCCATCGAGTTCTCGGCGTCCTCGATGGTGCCCTCGGTCCAGACGCCCACGAGCACCACGCGCTCCAGGCGGAGCTGGCGGTACTCGACCTCGGTGATGTCCTCGAGCTCGGTGCGCAGGCCGGCGACGCGGCGCAGCTGGTGGCGCTCGGCGAGGTCCATCGCCCCGAGGGTGGGGTCGTCCTCGGGGTCGGTGCCCGAGCCGTCGTCCACGAGGTCGGAGTCGATGTCGGCGAGGTCGAGCTCGTCGTTGTCGTCCCACGCCTCGGTGGCGTCGAGCTCGGCCTGAAGGGAGAAGTTCTGTGCGTTCGTCATGAGTCTGTCAAGGGTAACCACGGGCGATGCCGATTACTTCCCGATTATCCGCCGCCGGGGAGGCCTCGGAAGAATCGCCGGGTGCCCACTCCCGCCGCGCCCGGTCCGGCCCGTACCCGTCGTACCGGCGCGGGGGTGGCCGTGCTGCTGGCCGTGCTGCTGCTGGCGCTCTCGCTGCGCACCGGCATCGGCAGCCTGAGCGTCCTGCTGCCCACCGTCCGCGACGAGCTGGGCTTCTCGGCGGCCGGGATCAGCCTGCTGACGACGCTGGCTCCTCTGTGCTTCGCCGTCGTCGGGCTCGGCGCCGGGCGCCTCGTGCTGAGGCACGGCGTGCACCGGGTCACCGTCGCGCTGCTCGCCGTCCTCGCCGCCGGCCTCGTCGGGCGCGCGCTCACCGGCAGCCCCACGGTCTTCCTGGTCGCGACCGTGGTCGCGATGGCGGCGGTCGCCGTCGGGAACGTGGTGCTGCCGCCGCTGGCCAACCGGCACTTCGGGCACCCCGGCTCGCGGATCAGCGCGACGACCGTGAGCTCCCTGTACGGCGCCACCATCGTCGGCGGCGCCACCCTGGCCGCGACGGCCACCGTGCCGCTGGGCGAGGCGCTCGGCGGGTGGCGGGTCGGGCTGGCCGCCTGGGCGCTCGTGCCCGCCCTCGGGGCGCTGCTGTGGTTGCCGACGCTGCGGGCCGACCGGGCCGACCGGGCCGGCGACGCACCGGTGGCGGTGCCGCCGGTGGCCGGCTCCACGCCGGAGGCTGCCGGGATCACGCTGACGGCGGTGGCCCGCACGCCGCTCGGCTGGGCCTTCGCCGCCTGCTTCGCGGTCCAGGCGGGGCAGGCCTACGTGCAGTTCGGCTGGTGGGGCTCGATCCTCGCCGAAGCCGGGGCCGAGGCCTCCCGGGCCGGGCTGCTGCTCGGCATCATCACCGGGGTCGGCATCCCGGTCACGCTGGCGCTGCCGGCGCTGATCCGCCTGACCCGCGGCTCGGCGGCGCTGCCCGTCCTGTTCGCCGCCGCCACGATCGCGGGCTGGGCGGGCATCCTGGCCGCCCCGCTGGCGCTCGGCGGAGTCGCGTGGGCCGCGCTGCTCGGCTTCGGCGGCGGGGCGTTCACCTGGTCCCTGGCGATGGTCGCCCGGCACAGCCGGACGCCCCAGGGCACCTCCCAGCTCTCCGCGCTCACCCAGGGCGTCGGGTACCTCGGCGCCAGCGCCGCCACCTTCGGCGCCGGGCTGCTGCACGACGCCACCGGGTCCTGGACGGCGCCGGTGGTGGTGATGGCGGCGCTCGCCGTGCTGATCGGGGTGTTCGGCGCGGCGATCGCGCGCGGCGGGTCGATCGAGGAGGCGCTCGCGCGGGCGGCGTAGGCGGGTCGTGTGCCTGACGCACCCGCATTCCGGGTCCTGGGGCACACGACCACGATCGGCGCCGGCTCGTGTGCCTCACACCCCGGTATGGCGATGCCTCGGGCACACGACCCGCCACCCGAGCGGGCGGGCCCGACCGGCCTCAGTACGCCGGCAGCACGGGCTCCGGCTCCAGGGTCCGCCGCCACAGCGCGGTGCCCGCGCCGTCGTACAGCGTCACGGTCAGCTCCCCGGAGCCCGCGAGGTCCAGGTGCCCGAAGTACTGGTTCTCCGGCCGCGGCGCGGTGTCGAGCTTGCCCCTGATCACCTCGCCCTGCGAGAAGACGACCCGCGGGCCGAACGTGCCGTCCAGCTCGTCGTCCTTGGTCCAGAACGGCGAGGAGGCGACCGGCCCCGAGACGAACTCCCAGAACGGGTCGAAGTCGGTGAAGGCGGCCTGCTCCGGGGAGTACCGGTGCGCCGCCGTGTAGTGCACGTCGGCGGTCAGCCAGACCACGTTGCGCACCCGGTGCCGCCGGATCGCCGAGAGGATCCGCGCCAGCTCAGGCTCCCGGCCCATCGGGCGGCCGTCGTCGCGGTTGGCGTAGGTGTCCAGGTCCGTCACCCGCGTGGTCGGCGCGGAGAGCGGCATGTCGGCGCAGATCACCTTCCACGTCGCCCGAGAGTCGCGCAGCGCCTCGACCAGCCACTCCTCCTGCTCGCGTCCGAGGATGCCGGCGGCGACGCGGTCCCGTACGACGGCCGGGTCGGTGTCGGGGTTCGGGCCGCGCCACGACCGCATGTCGAGGCAGAACAGGTCGAGGTGCTGCCCGCGCGGCACCCGCCGGTAGAGCCTCGTGGCCACCCAGCCGTCGCCGTCGGGCGGCACCAGGCGCCGTACGGGGACGGGCTGGTACTCCTGCCACGCCCGCCGCCCCCGCACCGCCAGCACGTCGGCCCGCCGCTCCCGGTAGCGGGAGTCGTCGACGATCTCGCCCGGCCACCAGTTGTTGCAGGTCTCGTGGTCGTCCCACAGCGCGACCGTCGGCACCTCGGCGTAGAACGCGCGGACGTTCTCGTCGCGCAGCGGGTAGCGGTGCCGGCCGCGGAAGTCGGCGAGCGTCTCGGCGACCCGGGTGACCTCCTCGGTGAGGTCGTTGCGCCACAGCGTCCCGTCGTCGATGCGGACCGTCTCGTCCATCGGCTCGTCGGCGTAGATGGTGTCGCCCAGGTGCAGGAACAGGTCCGGCTCCAGCGACCGCATGGCCGAGTACGTCGCCAGCCCGCCGCGGGAGCGGTCGATCCCCCAGCCCTGGCCGCAGGTGTCGCCGGACCACACGATCGACTGCCGCGCGGCGTGGATCGGCGCGGTGCTGAACGCCGCCGGCAGCCGGGGGCTGCGCTCGCCGTCGGGGCTCTCGAACCAGACCAGCAGGTCGTAGCGGCGCCCCGGCCGCAGGCCGCGCAGGTGCACCCGGGCGGTGAGGTCGGTGGCGTCGGTCGCGGCCGGCCCGCGCACCAGGCTGCGCCGACCGCCGCTGGCGAGCCGGACGACCATCCGGCCCGGGCCCGGCGCGCGCGCCCAGACGACCGCGCTGTCGGTGGTCACCTCGCCGGTGCGGACCGCCTCCACCCGGTCACCGCCGCCGCCCAGCAGCCCGGGGGCCAGCGCCGCGGCGACGGGGATGGCGCCGGTGGACAGGCCCGCGACGATGGTGGCCCGCCTGCCCAGGTGCAGGTCCGGTGCGGGTTCGCCCGCGATGCTCGGAAGCGCCACGTCCCCGCACGGAACCGGCTCCGGGAGTCCGGACCGGGATTCGTGGGGGACGCGGCGGTGAACAGTGGCCGAGCAGTGCGCGGGTGCCGACGGCCCGTCACATGGATCGTGGTCGGGTTCGGCGCCGGAGCCCGACCAGGATCCATGTGACGTGGAAGCCCGCGCTCAGCCCGTGCGGGCGCCCATCGCCTCCAGGAACACGGTCGGGATGTCGGCGGGGTCCTCGGCGACGTACGCCTGGCCGCCGGTCGACTGTGCGATCTGGCGCAGTGCGCTCTCGTCGGCGTCGCCGGAGATGCCGATCGCGATGATCCGCACGGGCCGCGTCGGGTCGGCGAGGTCGCGCAGCTGCTGGAGCAGCTGGGAGAGGCTGATGCTGCCGGGGTCGTCGTTCGCGCCGTCGGTGAAGAGCATCACCGCGTTCGCCGCGTTCGGGTCGTAGGCGTCCAGGACGGTCTTGTACGCCGCCAGCGTGGTGTCGTACAGGCCGGTGCCGCCGCCCGTCAGGCTCGCCAGCGACGCCGTACCGGCCTGGATCGCGGCGCGCTGCGTCTGGCCTCCGACCCGGGAGCCCAGCGCGCGGATCGGCACCAGCTCGCGGTAGTCGGTGTCGCCGTCGAGCCGCTCCGAGAACGCCCAGAGGCCGATCGCGGCCGCGTCGGGGAACAGGGTGAGGCCCTGCGTGGTCGCCGCGGTCAGCAGCTGGATCCGGGTCTGCCCGCCGGCGGCCTCGAAGTCCATCGAGCCGGAGACGTCGACCACGGAGAGCGCCCGCGTGGGCAGCACCAGGGTGCCCCACGTCTGGAGGACGGCGCGGACCTGCTTGGCGTTGGTCTTGAGCACCGAGAACGCGCCGACGCCGCCCTCCACGGCGGAGCCGTCCGGCGACCGGAAGCCGGCGGCGGTGAGCGCGTCGTGCACCGAGGCATCGCCGAGGATCCGCATCAGCGCCTGCGTGGTCTCGTCGATGTCGCCGCGGCGCTCCTCGGCCGTGGTGAGCAGCACCGGGTAGTCGAGCACCACCGTGCCGGACTTCGGCACCGATGCCTTCAGGTCCGGTGCGGCGGCCAGGTAGGCCTGCTCGCTGACGGCGGTGACGCCGACCCCGTCGTTGGCCAGCTCGTCCAACCGGCCGACGTCGTCGGGGGCGTCGCGCCGCTCGTCCACCTGCGACTGGGCGAGCGGGACCAGCGTGGGCGCCAGGTCGACGCCGTCGCGGGTGGCCTCGGCCGCGCCCGCGACCAGCGGCACCGAGGCCGTCGCGGAGGTCAGCGGGTCACCGGGGACGAGGTCGTCGGAGGCGAGGGCGGCGAGCCAGGTCGTGGGCGGCTTCCCCGCGCCGGAGACCAGCACGACCGGAGAGATCGCCAGGGACTCCACCAGCGGCTCGGGCGCGGTGGGCGCGGAGCCGGCGGCGCGGGCCACCCAGCTGGAGGAGTCCGGGATCCACACGTCCGGAACGTCCTTGCCCGCGGCGACCTGAGCGCTGACCAGCGCCGGGGCGGCCTCCTCGACGGCGATCTGGGAGCACCCCTCCGCGACGACGACGTCACGCAGCGTGGGCGCGATCTCGGGCGCGGCGGCCACGGTGATGCTCGGCCCCGAGCAGGACACGGTGGCGGCGTTGGCCCCGCCCACGCCGTCCTCGTCGCCGCCGATCAGCCACATCGCACCCGCGCCGCCGACCCCGGCGACCAGCACCATCGCGGTCAGCGCCACGGGACCGACCGACCTCCGCTCGCGCACCTTCCGGTGCCGCGCCACGTCGTCGCGCTCCACGCTGTCTCCTCCCTGTCAGTTCCCCGCCTCACCGCGGACGCGGGAGGGCGGGGTGGGGCCCGCTTCCCTGCGGGCTCTTCGCCGCTGCTACTTCGGGGGCATCCGGATACCGCCGTCGACCCGGATGACCTCCCCGTTCATGTAGGAGTTGGTCAGGCACTCCACGACCATGCTGGCCAGCTCCGCGCCGGATCCGAGCCGCTTGGGGAAGAGGACGCTCTCGCCCAGCTTCGCCTTGAACGCCTCGGCCTGCTCGCCCTCGCCGTAGATCGGGGTGTCGATCAGGCCCGGGGCGACGGTGTTGAGGCGGATGCCGGCGGCCGCGAGGTCGCGCGCCACCGGGAGGGTCATGCCGACCACGCCGCCCTTGGACGCCGAGTACGACGCCTGGCCGATCTGGCCGTCGAAGGCCGCCACGGAGGCGAGGTTGACGATGGCGCCGCGGCAGCCGTCCTCGTCGGGCTCGTTGAGACTCATCGCGGTGGCGGCCTGGCGGACCACGTCGAAGGTGCCGATCAGGTTGATCGCGATCACCTTGGTGAAGGCCTCCAGCGAGTGCGCGGACTCGACCGTGCCGTCGCGGCCGATCGTGCGCTGCGCCCAACCGATTCCGGCGGAGTTGACCACGGCGCGCAGCGGCGCGATCTCGGCGGCCGCCTTGACCGCGGCGGCGATCTGCTCGGTGTTCGTCACGTCGACCTGGGCGAAGACGCCGTTGATCTCGGCGGCGAGGGCCTCGCCCTTGTCTGCCTGCAGGTCAGCGACCACCACGGTGGCGCCCTTCGCGGCGAGCTGGCGGGCGGCTGCGGCGCCGATTCCCGAGGCGCCGCCGGTGACGATAGCGGAGGATCCGGTGAGTTCCATGCGCGTGAGGGTAGCGAGTCGCAGGTCACATCCGAACACCTGTCCGGAGAACTCGTCCGGGAACCGATCCCGAGCAGCGGCCGTCCATCCACCATGATCGCGCTCCGGAACGTCGCCCCGCTGCTGCTCGTGCCGCTCCTCGCCCTGGGCGCCTGCGCCGGTGGCGAGGACACCATGGACATGTCGTCGGCCCCCGAGCCGGCGATCGCTCCGGACGGTGACGAGATGGCCGGCGAGATGGGAATGGCCGAGGACCTCGGCGACGCCGACGCGATGGACCGGGCCGCCATCGACGGCGCATTCGCGACGCAGGAGGAGTCGGGCGACGACGGCTCCGGCGAGGTCACCGAGAAGGCGATCATCGCGACCGGGAACGTGGCGCTGACGAGCGAGGACGTCGACCAGGCGGGCTTCGACGCCCAGCAGGTCGTCGACGAGTACCGGGGCCAGGTGACCGACCAGGACACCCGCACCGACAAGGAGGGCGAGGTCCGGTCGGTGCGGATGGTGATCCGGGTGCCGGCCGGGAGCTTCGAGGACGCGTTCGCCGAGCTCCAGGAGGTCGCGGACCTGGTCCGCTCCAGCACCAGCACCGAGGACGTGACCACCCAGGTGATCGACGTCCGCGTCCGGATCCGGGCCCAGCGCCGCAGCCTGCAGCGGATCGAGGAGCTGCTGGACCGCGCCACCAGCATCCGCGACATCGTCCGGATCGAGTCGGAGCTGACCCGCCGACAGGCCCACCTCGACTCCCTCGAGCAGCAGCAGGCCTACCTCGCCGACCAGACCTCGATGTCGACCATCACCCTGACCGTCGAGCGGTCCTCCGACGAGGCGCCGGTCGACGACGCGGGCGGCTTCCTGGGCGGTCTGAAGGACGGCTGGCACGCGCTGGTCGCGTTCGCCACCGGTGTGGCGACGGTGACCGGGTGGGCGCTGCCCTTCGCCGTCGTACTGCTCCTGGTGGGGGTGCCGGCCTGGCTCGTCTGGCGCTCCCGCTCGCGCCGCCGCCCCGCCACCCCCTGACCGCGAACCGGGGCTTGAGGCAGCCCGAACCGGGGCTCCCGGCAGCCCGAACCGGGGCTCCCGGCAGCCCGAACCGGGGCTCAGGGCAGCCCGAACCGGGGCTCAGGGCAGCGCGCGGCCCGACTGCCGGTTCGGCGCGGCCCGACTGCCGGTTCGGCGTGCCCTGAGCCCCGGTTCGGCTCGCCCCGACTGCCGGTTCGGCGCGCCCCGAGCCCCGGTTCGGCTCGCTAGAGGGTGGTGGTGCCGGTGGCGACGAGGAGCGCCGGGCCGGTCATCAGGATCCGGTCGTCGGCGGTCCAGCGGATGACCAGCGTGCCGCCCGGGAGGTCGACGCGGTAGTCCACCTCGCGGCCGTCCCCGCCAGCACCGCCAGCACCGCCGGCGCCGGCGTCGGCCAGGGCGGTGGCGGCCGCCACGGCGCAGGCGCCGGTGCCGCAGGAGCGGGTCTCGCCGGAGCCGCGCTCGTGGACCCGCATCGCGACGTGGGCCGGCCCGCGGCGTACGACGAACTCCACGTTCACCCCGTGCGGGTAGACCTCGGGGTCGTGCACCGGGGCGTCGAGCAGCGGCCCGACCTCGGCCAGGTCGGCGCCCTCGCCCTCCGTGCCGAGGAAGGCGACGGCGTGCGGGTTGCCCATGTCGACGTGCACCGCGGGCCAGGACCGCTCGCCGATCGAGACCACGGTCTCGCCGAGCACCTTCGGCGTGCCCATGTCGACGGTGATCGCGCCGTCAGCCGCGCCCCCGGCGAAGGTGAGCACCTTGACCCCGTCGCGGGTGCCGACCGGCACCGGCCCGGCGGGGTCGACGAGGCCGGCGAGCGCCAGGTACCGGCCGAAGACCCGCACCCCGTTGCCGCACATCTCGGAGACCGAGCCGTCGCTGTTGCGGTAGTCCATGAACCACTCGGCGTCCTGGCCGCGCCCCACCCCGCAGAGGTCCTGCAGCGCGGCCGTGCGGATCACCCGCAGCACGCCGTCGCCGCCGATGCCGGCGCGGCGGTCGCAGAGCGCTCGCACCCGGTCCCCGGCGAGCTCGCCGTGGACGGTGCCGTCGGGGTCCGGCAGCAGGACGAAGTCGTTCTCGGTGCCGTGCCCCTTGAGGAACGGGTAGCCGCCCTCGGTGGCGGGATCAGCACTGCGCATAGAGGCCCTCCGCATATCCGGGTCCGTAGTACTCGTCCAGCTCGGCGACCGTCCTGCCCGACGGCTCCAGCTCGGCGGCGATCACCGCGCGCCTCGGCACGCCGCCGTCGGGGTCCCACGCCTCCGGCTCCCACAGCCGCGACCGCAGGAACGCCTTGGAGCAGTGGAAGAAGACCTGCTCGATCTCCACCACCACCGCGAGCTGGGGCCGGTGACCCTTGACCACGAGCTCGTCGAAGAACGGGGCGTCGCTGGCCAGCCGCGCCCGGCCGTTGACGCGGAGCGTGTCGCCGCGTCCCGGGATCAGGAAGATCAGCCCGACGTGCGGGTTGGTCAGGATGTTCCGATAGCCGTCGGCCCGCCGGTTGCCGGGGCGCTCGGCGATCGCGATCGTGGTCTCGTCCAGGACGTGAACCAGCCCGCCGGCCGGGTCCCCCTTCGGCGAGACGTCGCAGGTGCCGTCGGCGGCCGCGGTCGAGAGCAGGCAGAACGGCGAGGCGGCCAGCCAGGCCCGGTCGATACCGGTCAGGGCCGTCCGCTCCTTGGCGCGGGCGCGCTCGTTCGGCTCGCCGAGGACCTCGACGAGCGCCGCCGCGTCGGTGATCTCGGTCCAGTCGCTCACGCGGACAAGGGTACGGGCCCGGGCGGGGCGGCCGGCTCAGGCCGGGCGGTCCTCAGCCAGCGGGCCGACCACCCGGTAGCGCGCCGCGATGAACGCCTTGTTCCGCGTCGCCTCCAGCAGCTCGAGGTCCAGGCGTCGGGGCAGCAGGGGCCGGCCGGCACCGAGCGCCACCGGCGCGATGTAGGTGATCAGCTCGTCCAGCAGCCCCGCGTCGGCGAACTGGCCGGCCAGGTCGCCTCCGCCGACCACCCACAGGTCCTTGCCGCCGGCAACCTCGCGCATCGCGTCGTGGACCTCGCGCACCGACCCGCGGGCGAACCGGACGTCGGCGCCGTCGATCCCGGGCAGGTCACGCGAGGTCATCACCCAGGCGGGCATCGCGTAGGGCCACGCCTCGCCGACCCGGGCGAGCTCCTCGCGCACCCACTCGTACGTCGTCGAGCCCATCACGATCGCCCCCACCTCGGCGATGAACTCCTCGTAGTTCAGCGCGCCCTGGTGGTCCTGCTCCTGGCGCATCAGCCAGTCCAGGGAGTCGTCCGGGTCGGCGAGGAAGCCGTCGAGCGTGGTGGCGGTGTAGAAGACGACGCGACTCATGGGGCCAACGTAGACCGCTACGCCGACACCGAGCCGACCAGCGCGAGCGCGCTCTCGAGGCGGTCGGGGTCGTCGTACCCGACCCAGTGGATGCGCGGGTCGTTCTTCCACCACGCCATCTGCCGGCGCGCGAACTTCCGGGTCGCGATCACGGTCCGCTCCTTGGCCTCGGCGAGGTCGATCTCGCCGGCGAGGTGGTCCATGACCTGCCGGTAGCCGATCGCCGCCGCCGCGGTGCGGCTCTCCGCCAGCCCGTGCTCGAGGAGCCGCTCGACCTCGGCGACGAGCCCCTGCTCGAACATGAGGTCCACGCGCAGCCGGATCCGCTCCTCCAGTACGTCGCGGTCGATCGCCACGCCGACCTGGACGGTCGCGGGGTCGACGTACTCCAGCACCGGCAGCGAGGCGCTGAACGGCCGGCCGGTGATCTCGATGACCTCCAGCGCGCGGACGACGCGGCGGCCGTTCTCCACCTCGATCCGCTCGGCGGCGGCGGGGTCGGCTTCGGCGAGCCGGCGGTGCAGCGCGGGGCTCCCGACCGCGGCCAGCTCCCCCTCCAGCCGGGCGCGCACCGCGGGGTCGGTGCCGGGGAACTCGAACCGGTCGAGGATCGCGCGGGTGTAGAGCGCGGACCCGCCGACGAGCACCGGGGTGCGGCCGCGGTCGCGCAGCGCGGCGATCTCCGCGCGGGCCCACCGCTGGAACTCAGCGACCGTCGCGGGGTCGCGCACCTCGAGGGTGTCGAGCAGGTGGTGCGGGATGCCGCGACGCTCCGCGACGGGCAGCTTCGCCGTGCCGACGTCCATGCCGCGGTAGACCTGCATGGCGTCGGTGTTGACGATCTCCCCGCCGAGGCGCTCGGCGAGGTCGAGGGAGAGCGCGGTCTTGCCGCTGGCGGTCGGCCCGACGATCGCGACGATCGGGGGGCGACGCGGCTGGCTCGACTGCATGGGCCCAGTCTCCCCGGCCGACGGCCCGCCCGCCCAGTCGCCGTAGGCTGTTCCACCCCGCCGCCAGCCCCGTTCAGAGCCAGGAGGACCGATGAGCGTGACCGACCCCGCGACCGGCAAGGTGCGGTTCGCGATCGTGCCGGCGGCGTACGTCTTCCTGCTCCGGGACTGCGTGCACGGGCCCGAGGTGCTGCTGCAGCTGCGGCAGGGCACCGGCTACATGGACGGCCACTGGGCCGCCGCCGCGGCCGGCCACATCGAGGCCGGGGAGACCGCCGAGGCGGCCGCCGCGCGGGAGGCCGCGGAGGAGATCGGCGTCCACGACCTGGCGCTGGAGTTCGTCACCGCGATGCAGCGCACCGGTCGCGACCTGGCGATCGACGAGCGCGTCGACTTCTTCTTCGTGGCGCGGTCCTGGATCGGCGACCCGCACATCGTCGAGCCCGACAAGAGCGCCGACCTGCGGTGGTGGCCGCTCTCCGCGCTGCCGGACCCGGTGGTGCCGCACGAGGCGGCGGTGCTGCGCGGCATCCGCGACCACAGCATGGCGCCGCTCTCGCACTTCGGCTTCTGAGGGTGCTGCCGAGCCGCGTCGTCACATCCCGATTGGCCCCTTTTCTCGCATTTTCGGGGCCATTCTGGATGTGACGACGATCGACGCGGTCAGACGCCCCACAGCGCCGCGACGTGCCGCGCGTCGGTGCCGCAGCAACCGCCCACGACCGCCAGGTTCGGCAGCGAGGGCCGCAGCGCGTCGTACGAGCTGGCGAGCAGGCCGAGGTCGCCCGCGTCGAGCTCCTCGGCGGCGTCCAGCTCCTCGTGGCTCATCGTCGAGGCGTTCGGGTTGACCTGCACGATCCGCGCGAGCCAGTCCCCCTCCCCGTCCAGGCCCGGCGCGATGTGGGTGGGGTGGGCGCAGTTGACGATGAACCCGTCGGGGGCGTCGGCGGCGTCGACCTGCTCGATCGCCGAACGCAGCGTGGTGCCGTCGGGGAGGCGGCCGTCGGTCTCGACGGTGAACCCGACCAGCACCGGTACGCCGACCTGGCGGGCCGCGCGGGTGAGCCCGATGCCCTCCTCGGGGCCGGTGAAGGTGTAGGAGGCGACCACGTCGGCACCGGCCTCGGCCATGGCGGCGACCTGGGCGCGGTGGTAGTCGGCGGCCTCGTCGGGGTCGGCCTTGTCGCCGGCCACGTAGCCGTCGCCGCGCGGGCCGACGGCGCCGATGATGCGGACGTCGTCGAGGTCGGCGTACTCCTCGCGCAGCCCGCGGAGGAAGTCGATGGCGGCGGCGTTGGCGCGGGCGAGCCCGGCGGCGTCGTACCCGACCCGGGCGCCCCAGTCGGGGTTGGCGCGCCAGGTCGGCGACTCCAGGGTCATGCCGACGCCGGCCTTGCGGGCGACGGCGGCGTAGCCGTCGTAGTAGTCGTGCAGCAGTCGGCGCCCGTCCGGGTCCTCCACGAGCGGGAACGAGGCGAACTCGGGGAGGTCGACGCCGTGGTTGAAGATCAGGTCGGTCTCGAGGCCGCCGTCGCTGACGTAGCGGTGGGCGGCGAGCCAGGAGAGGTCGTGCTGGGACATGGATTGCTCCGAGAGTGTGAGGTAGGTAACAGACTGTCTGGTCTGTTTGTATCAGACCATGCGGTCTGGTACAAGATGTTTTGTGCCACGAGATGGAAGCCTGAACCGCGAACGGATCCTCGACGCCGCCGAAGGCCTGGTGATCGAGAACGGCTACGCGGCCACGTCCCTGGACCACGTGCTGCGCGCCGCCGGCACCTCCAAGGGCGCCTTCTTCCACCACTTCGACTCCAAGCTGGACCTGGCCCGCGCGCTCACCGAGCGGTACGTCACCGCCGACATCGCGAACCTGCACGCCGCCCTCGACGCGACCGCCGACGTCGCCGACCCGGCGGCGCGCGTGGTGGCGTTCGTCCGCTACTTCGAGGACCTGGGCGACGAGATCATGTCGGCGCAGAGCAGCTGCCTCTACGTCGCGGTGCTGACCGAGCGGCAGCTCACCGACGCCGGCACCGGGGACCTGATCAACAACGCCGTCACCGCCTGGCGCAAGGAGATCGCGGAGCTGCTCGCCGAGGCCTCGACCGCCGGCGGCCTGGACCTGGAGGACGTCGACGCGCTGGCCGACCACATCTTCGTCACCTTCGAGGGCGCGTTCCTGCTCTGCCGCTCGACCGGCGTCCCGGCCCACATGCGGGCCCAGCTCGGCGTGCTGCGGCGCCTGCTCGCCTCGCACCTCGGGGTGACCGAGGGATGAGTCCCGCGCGCCCCACCGAGATCCTCGACCTGCCCGACGCCGCCGCGTGGGAGGACTGGCTGGAGCGCCACCACGCCACCGCCGACGAGGCATGGCTGCGGATCGGCAAGAAGAACTCGGGCCTGACCACCGTCACGTTCCCGGAGGCGCTCGAGGGCGCGCTCTGCTTCGGCTGGATCGACGGCATGCGGCGCGGCCTCGACGAGGTCTCGTTCATCCAGCGCTACTGCCCGCGACGGCGGCGCAGCACCTGGTCGCAGATCAACGTCGAGAAGGTCGTCGCGCTCACCGCCGACGGCCGGATGCGTCCGGCCGGGCTCGCCCAGGTGGAGGCCGCACGGGCGGACGGCCGGTGGGACGCGGCCTACGAGCGCCAGGCGACCGCGACCGTCCCCGACGACCTGCGCGCCGCCCTCGACGCCGACCCCGCGGCGGCCGCCGCCTTCGACGCGCTCGGCCGCAGCGACCAGTACGGCGTCATGCTGCCCGTGCTGCGGGCGCGGGACGACGAGGCGCGGGTGCGCGCCGTCGAGCGGGAGGTCCGCAAGCTGCGCGGGGGTCGGCGGGGTCGACGTCGTCGATGTCGAAGGGGCCACCCTCGGGAGTGGCGTCGCCGGTCGCGTCGCCCGCGCCGTCCTCGCTCGTCGCCGGATCCGCGGCGCCGGTGGTCCCGGTCTCCTCGACCGCCGACTCCTCACGGCCCGCCTTGCGCCGC